>CACYAW010000011.1 GCA_902772455.1 uncultured Bacteroidales bacterium | reverse complement strand
AAAATACAAAATCAGATCCGTTCGCTTCTGAAAACTCTACAACGAACTAAATATCAATTATTTCAAAGAACTCTTTCTGATTTTAATGGGACAGTAATGTCCTAAAATAAATACATCACGCATAGACTCTGCTTTTGTCAAGGCCGTCTCGACAACATCCTCAAGTCCTTTAATATAATTATCTCGATCAAAAACAACTGTTTGGTTATAATTTGGCAAATCACTTATAAATGGTGATGGTTCTGCCTCATGAACAGCAGCATTTTTTTGAGGGGCAATCGTTGTAGGCGGTAGTTCCTCCATAGGAGCTTCATCGTCGTCAACGTCGCTATACAGGTCGGATTCGATAAGGTTAATTTCGTCATCTTCTGTGAGCTGAGCATAGACTCTCTTGATCATTTCATCACTGGCATGGCCGGTCATCTTGCTCAACCGTTCAGTACTCACACCCTTTTTGAGCATATTTGTTATAAATGTGCAACGAGCAGCATGGTTGGTAATCTCTTCATACAATGGTCCTCTCACTTCCAATAGTAATAGCTTATGAGAATTAACTTTTTCCATCCACATTCTCATTTTAGGTCTCAAAGGAATATGGGCTTTAATATTCTCTTTAATGGTTGAAATTATAATGTACTTATATTTCTTTCCTTGTTTAACTCGATATTTGCCTGTAAGTATTTTTGCCAAGTCGGAGACCCTTTGCCCACACTCGATTTGAAGTAAGAATATGTCGCGATACTCTTCTTCTACAGGGGTTAGTCCCGAACAATTCTCTATTGCAGTTACTTCATTGTCGAGCAGGGGAAAATGCCCTTTTTGGTCCTCTTAGCACATTGTTTATCAGACGGGCAATCATGGAGCCACAACGGTTCAGTTGGCCAACACCAAAATTCCTCTTTTTACCATCAGTTTTGCTGCGCTCCATCTTATCAATCAGATACTCCTTGTACCGATTCAGTCCTTTCTGGCTAAAGATCTTCATCGTCCTGTCTCTTGCGGGTAAAGTATCAACAAAACGATAAAACTCGCTCAAGAGAGATTCATTCTGCCGTTTTGTACTTTCTTTTATTGAAGACTTCATCTTATGATAATGCTCCAATGCGTCAGCAATAATCTGTTTGATGTCTATTTTCTTTTTCTTAGCCATATCTTGATAGGTTTATTGTTTGAAGGAATCAGCGATGTTGTTTATTGTTACCGCAAATATAATCAATAATACCCAAACAGCTACGTATTGGCTCAATTAATTGTTAAATGACAGTGCCATCACTTGCACGAGAAGATGGAATCATCTATTCTTCATCGTCTTCGACATCGCTATACAGGTCGGATTCGATTCTGTTGATTTCATCATCGACTGTGAGCTGGGCATAAACCCTTTTTATCATCTCATCATTGGCATGACCTGTCATCCGGCACAATCTTTCAGGACTTACGCCCTTCCTGATCATGTTAGTGATGAACGTGCATCGAGCGTCGTGACTGGATACCGTCTTGTATAGCGGTTTCCTTACTTCCTTTTGTGTTGAATCAATCTTGACGATTTCCCTATCTAACCCTGCCTTTTTAGCAATCCGACGAATCGCTTCATTATATGTATTGTTGCCTTTACCCCTTGTCTTTTCTTCAAATTCTACAGGGTCAACAAGCTTTTGGCTCTTGATTCTTTCCATCAACATTGTCATCCTAGGCGTTAAGGGTATAATCGCTTTGATGTTCTCCTTCATTGTCGAAACGACAATATACTTGTATTTTTTGCCTTGCTTGACCTTGTAGTTCCCAGTGAGCAGCTTGGCCAAGTCAGAAACACGCTGACCGCACTCCAGATGAAGCAAGAACACGTCGCGGTATTCTTCTTCGACAGGGGTTAGACCAGTGCAGTTCTCAATCGCAGTGACTTCTTCGTCCAACAGAGGAATGTGTCCTACCTGGTCTTCTCTACGGGGATCCTCCACCTTGATCCAGACAACAGGGTTTGAGACCTCTTCTTTTGGGACAAGAACTTTGTTAATTAGCAAGGCTATGATGGCTCCGCAACGGTTCAACTGACCAACGCCAAAGTTTCTCTTGGTGGCACCAGCTTTGCTTTTGTTCATTTTGTTAATCAGGTATTCCTTGTACATGTTCAATCCGCTTTGACTGAATATCTCCATCGTCTTATCTTTTTCAGGTAGAGTGTCAAGGAAACGAGCAAACTCACTTAAGAGGGATTCACTCTGCCGTTTTGTGCTGTCCTTAATTGATGGCTTGACGTAATTATGGTAATGTTCCAATGCGCCCATAATCGTCGCATACGGGTCGAAGTTAGTTTTTGCAACATCCTGATAACTCAATAAATTCAGCAAAATAACGCCTGACTTTAGCTAATCTTTCATTAGCAATCATGTTATTCTGATTGTCCTGCTTGCTTAAGGTGTTTGAAACCACTGCGAGTTCCTTCTTGGAATTCCACTGATTTGGATAAACCCTTACCCCGGTTGAGTACCGATACTGCTTGCCGTCAATATAGACAATTAAGTAGATTTTTCGCGGTCCAGAGGCTGTAGGTCTACGCAGGTAAAATCTCGCCTTGATTTCACCATAATACTTCTGTTGCTTGTCATTGATAATCATGCTCATAATTCTCAAAAGTGTGCATAAAAAGTGTGCATAAACGCCCAAAAAATGGGCAAAAATTGACTGTTTTCGGCAGTATTTGAACACTTCTTATCACGTCACTCTTGAGCCGATTTGGTTTAATATTTCATCGCAACCGCTTGTAATATAGCGGTAATTGCAGATATAGGTTCGAACTCATAATTTTTGGAGGTTTTTTAGGGTTAAACATGATTGTCAGCATCCCTCGTGAGAGTCGTGCTGATTTTTTTTTGCTTTCGTCTAGCGGTGCTGTGGGTTGCATGGGTTATTATTTCTGCGTAACTTTGCGGGAACTATCACAATCATTGATGCTATGACGGAGAAAGAGAAAATGATGGCGGGATTGCCCTATAGCGCGATCGATGAACAATTGTTGAAGGAATTGAATGAGTGCAAAGACGTTGTCCATCGCTATAACGAGTTGCTGCCGTCCAAGCGGGCTGAGCGCACGGCGATGCTGATGTCGCTGCTGGGACATGTGGGGGATGACAAAATCTTCATCAACCAGCCGTTCTACTGTGACTACGGCAAGCACATCAGTGTGGGCAAACGCTTTTTTGCCAATTTCAATTTCACGGTGCTTGACGAGGCGCTCGTGACCATTGGTGACGACTGCTTTGTGGGGCCCAATGTGAGCATCTACACGGCCTGCCACAGCACCGACCCAGTGGAACGCAACAGCCGTCGGGAGTGGGCGCTGCCCGTGACCATCGGTGACAATGTGTGGATTGGCGGGTCGGTGACTATCCTCGCCGGAGTGAACATCGGCGACAATGTGACGATCGGTGCCGGCTCGGTCGTCACACGCGACATTCCGTCAAATTGCGTGGCTGTGGGCAACCCTTGCCGCGTCATCAAGCACCTATAAAACAGAACAGCTCCATTTCATCCACGAAATGTGACAACATGATGGGGACCCTGCTGAATGCAACAAATGCCGTTACGGTCTTGGACGACCATAACGGCTTGATGCGTTGTGCGTTGCGGGCGCTGCCCGCAACATCCCTCACAGGGGAGGATTACTTATAGACGGTATCGCTAACAGTGAGGCTGTAACGACCCTTAGCGCGGCGACGGGCAAGCACCTTGCGGCCGTCGGCGGTGCGCATGCGACTGCGGAAGCCATGCTTATTGGCTTTCTTGCGGTTGGAGGGTTGGAATGTTCTTTTCATTTCTTATCTCAGTTTTTTAGTTGTTCCGAAAATTTTTCGCAAAATGCGGTGCAAAATTAGTCCTTTTTTTCAAATTACACAAATCCAAACGCATTTTTACGGAAAAGTTTTTGTTTTTTTTCTCAAAAACACTACTTTTGCACCCACAAACGACTGAGAACAAACAATATTCACATAAAATAATAGCATAATAACAAGTACAATTATGATTAATGCTCAAGACATCAAGAACGGAACGTGCATCCGCATGGACGGCGATCTGTATTTCTGCATCGAATTCCTTCATGTAAAGCCTGGCAAGGGTAACACCTTCATGCGCACCAAACTGAAAAACGTGGTTGACGGCCGCGTGCTGGAGCGCCGCTTCAACATCGGTGAGAAGCTCGAGGACGTGCGTGTGGAGCGCCGCCCCTATCAGTACCTGTACATGGACGGCAACGACGCCATGTTCATGAACAACGAGACCTTTGAGCAAATTCCCATCGACAAGAACCTGATCACTGGTGCTGACTTTATGAAGGAGGGTGACATCGTTGAGGTTGTCAGCGACGCATCGACCGAGACCGTCCTGTTCGCCGAGATGCCCATCAAGACCCAGCTCAAGATCACTTACACCGAGCCTGCACCGTCGAGACCGGCGCCACCGTTCGCGTGCCCCTGTTCATCGACACCGACGAGATCATCGAGGTGGACACCCGCGACGGCAGCTATCAGGGCCGCGTTAGGTAAATCGGTTCCACATAATCGAACAAGACAACGAGGGACTTCCGACAACAGGATGCTCCCTCGTTGCTTTTTAAGCAGCCCTGTTATCAAGAAATCCGCTATCGAAGCGAAATGTCATAAAAATGTAATGTAAGTTGAGTTTTTTGATTATCTTTGTCGGTCAATCGAATATGACAACTAGAAAACAATGGCGCTTGAAGCTGGTTTATATCTGATACCCACTCAGTTGAGCGATGTGCCGCTGGAGCAGGTCTTGCCTGCGCACAATCTTGAGATCGTGCGCCAGCTTCGCTATTTTGTGGTCGAGAGCCTGCGTTCGGCCCGCCGTTTCCTCAAGAAATGTGACCGGGACATCGACATTGACAGTCTATGCTTCAACGAGCTCAACGAGCACACCGACCTCAAGGACACTGCCGCCATCCAAGCCTTACTGGACCCCATCGCACGGGGTGAGGCTGTGGGCGTCATCAGCGATGCGGGCTGTCCTGCTGTCGCCGACCCTGGCGCTGACCTTGTCGCGTGCGCTCAGCAACGGGGATACAAGGTGTTCCCGCTCGTGGGGCCGTCAAGCATCCTGATGAGCTTAATGGGCTCGGGCTTCAACGGCCAGAGTTTTGCTTTCCTTGGATATCTGCCCGTAGACGCCCATGAGCGTCAAGCAAGGCTCAAGGAGATGACGCGACGCATCGAGCGTGAGCGCCAGACCCAGATTTTCATCGAGGCCCCCTACCGCAACAACCAGCTCATTGCCCACTTGACCACCCATTTGCCGTCCTCCATGCGGCTGTGTGTGGCCAGCGACATCACCGGCGAGCGCCAGAGCATTATCACCCGCACCATGGAGCAGTGGCGCCATGCTCAATATGACTACCACAAGATTCCCACGATTTTCCTATTGTTTCAATAACCCATCGCCACAATGCCAGGACACAAATATAAAGGATACACCAATGACGGCCGTCCGCTGAAAATAGCATTTGACGTGGATGGCGACGACACACCGCACATGTCACCGCTGCCATTGGACAACGATACGGCGCGACAACGATATGCTGGCGTGGGCAAGGGGCTGTGTTTCATCAGCTTTGGCAGTGGCAGCAGCGGCAACATGGCCTATCTGGGCACCCCGCGCGGCGGCATCCTGATTGATGCCGGCATCCGTGAACCGGTAAAATACCACCGCAAGAAAAAGAATCCCGAGCAACCCAATGTCCTGACATTGGACCAGGCATTTGCCGAACTGGAGCGGAACGGCGTGTCCGTTGATATGATTAAGGGAGTGCTCCTCACTCATGCACACCAGGACCACATGCGTTGCCTCTACCCCGCCGTGAGCCGCTGCAAGTGCAGCGTGTATTGCACAATGGGGGTCATGAGCCAGCTGTTGCAGCGATGCCGCATCTCGGGACGCATCACCGATCATCATGTGCCCATCTTCAAGGAGATCCCCTTCCGTGTGCTGGATATGGAAATCACCGCCTTTGAGACCAGTCACGATGTCAAGAGTGTAGGGTTCAGTATCGAATATGAAGGGGAGCGGTTTGTCGTCGCCACCGACATGGGTGTCATTACCGAGCGCGCAGCCTATTACATGAGCCGCGCCAATCACCTGATGATTGAATGCAATTATGACCTGGATATGCTCGAGCATGGCAGGTATCCCCAGATGCTAAAGGACCGCGTCAAAGGGGAAAAAGGACATCTCGACAATGCCGTGGCATCACAATTTGTGGCACAACATTATCACGAGAGCCTGCGCCACGTGTTCCTGTGCCACCTGAGCAAAGACAACAATACCGAGGAAATCGCCCTCTCAAAGATGCGCCAAGCGCTTGAAGGGCGTGGTCTCAGCGTCGGCGATGCCTCCAATGCCGCTTCGCAGCGTGACCGCGATGTCCAAATCTATGCGTTGCCCCGCTATATCTCTTCCTCCTGGTTTGTTTTGGCTTGACATGGCGGTACTTGTAACGATTATTGTAATAATAGTTCTTCTTTGATTTTACCGTTGTCGGGGTCTTCTTGACAGCAGGAGCCGGTGATGACTGTTGCAGCGGTTCAGGCTTGATGTTATCGTTCTTATAAACGAAGTAATCGCTGTTGTTCTCCTGTAACTGCTTGAATTCCTTGGTCATGAAAGGTTCCAACTGGTCATATTCCAACAGGACGTCAACGGGGCCGCTGGAAATGGAGCCCTGCTTGTACTCAAACTTGACCCCCTTCTTGCCACAGCACACGTCGGCAGGGACATTCAAGGCATGTTGCAGCAGATTGTTGTCGGCACGCCCCCTGTTGAGCACGTCAATCTTCTTGTTGATGAGCTTGAGCAACTGGGTCTCCTTGTCCACGTCGGCGACGAGGATATCCAACCTGGAAAGCACCCGTTGCCGCATGCGGTCATAGTGGACAAAGCTACTGTTCTTCACCGTCGCGCTGCCATCATACTCCACCTTGTCTATTTCCATCACCAGCAACCGCTGCGAAGTCATGTAGGGATATACCAGCACCTGGTTCACGTTTCCATAGACAGGATAAACCCTGGGTGCCTTAACCAGCGTGCGGTAGTCGTCGCCAACGGGACGATTGAACGCAGGCGTATTCAGGAAAACGTAGCGGGCGTCCTTCATCGTTGTCTGGCTATTGCCGAACGCTTTCTTGATCAGTTCCTTGTTGAGTTCGGCCAGGTCATCGTTGCCATTCACTTTTTGAGGCCATCGCACCTTAACGTGTTTGGTGCTGGTGTAGTATGAGGTCACATCTCCCTTGATTGCGGGTTCATTGGCGATGAAGTAGTATGTGTTGTGCTGCAGCTTGTCAAACACGTCAGCCTGGGACGAGGACACCACCGTATCGGCCATGGCGATGACCTCGGTGGAATCACGTTGGTCAAACAGGCTCTGGCTCTTGCCGCTAGACTCGATGCGCCGGGACATATACCATCCTGCGGCCACCATATCCATGATGCTGAGCAGAATGATGATGATGATGAGGTTTCTTTTGGTCATATTTGTCTGTTAACTCTTTTATGCGTTGTTATCGGTGATGAGCTGCTGAACGGCGTCGCTCACACGCTGCATGAGCCAGCGCGGGGTGGAAGTTGCGCCGCAAACGCCTATTCGCTCCTTTCCCTGCAGCCATGCAGGATCGATGTCACCCTCACCGCTGATGAGATGAGAATCAGGGTTGGCGTCCTGGCACTCGGCAAACAGGATGCGCCCGTTGCTGCTCTTGGCACCGCTGACAAACAGGATAAGCTCATGCTGGCGTGCAAATTCACGTATCTGAGGAATGCGGTTGGCCACCGAGCGGCAGATGGTGTCAAAGCTGCGGAAGGTCACACCAGGCTTTACCCGGCGCTTGATTTCCTCCACGATATGCTGAAATTCCTGTACGCTCTTTGTCGTTTGGGAATAGAGATAGATGTCACGGGAATAATCGATTTTGTCAATCTCGTCGATATTCTCTATGACGGTTGCCTGTCCTTGAGTCTGTCCCACAAGGCCCAATACCTCGGCATGGCCCCGCTTGCCGTAAATAACGATTTGCGGTATGGACTTGTCGGCCTGTGCATCGCTGTTGAAAGTGGCATGGATGCGCTGTTGCAGCTTGAGCACCACGGGGCATGTGGCATCGATGATCTCGATGCGGTTACGGCGGGCGATCTCATAAGTCTCGGGAGGTTCCCCGTGAGCCCTTAGCAACACCTTCACGTCATGGAGCTGCTCAAGCTGCTCGTGGGTAATCGTCTCCAGGCCGCAGCTCGCCAGACGGTCCACCTCGGCAGTATTGTGCACAATGTCACCCAGGCAGTACAGATGCCCGCTCTTGTTGAGTTCCTCCTCGGCCTTGCGAATCGCTGTTGTTACCCCGAAACAGAATCCTGATCCCTTGTCTATCTCAATGATTGCCACTTTTAGTTTCTAGTTTCTAATCCCTAGTTTCCAGTTTCACTCGCATTGCTCGTGCCAGGTGGGCTGCACCACCTTTATCAGTTTTTAGTTTTTGGCACGGTCGAGGTAAAGGTTATACAACCACTCATCCTGCTCCTCGAGGGTCATGTGCGAGTTGTCGAGCACCACGGCGTCATCGGCCTGGCGCAAGGGGCTCTCCTTGCGGGTGCTGTCGATGCGGTCACGCTCGGTGACGTTGGCCAGCACCTCTTCAAATGTCGTGGTGGTGTCACCCTTGGCCCGCAGTTCATCGTAGCGTCGCTGGGCACGCACCTCGGCACTTGCCGTGGCAAACACCTTCATCTCGGCATCGGGAAATACCACCGTTCCAATGTCACGGCCATCCATCACCAAGCCCTTGTCTTTGCCCATGGCCTGCTGCTGCTTGACCATCGCCTTGCGTACAAAACCGATGGCGGCAATGATGCTCACCACGTTGCTCACGCGCATTGAGCGGATGTAGCGCTCCACATTCTTGCCATTGAGCACGGTCACGCTCTTGCCCTCCTTAGTGGGGCGGAAGGTGATGACGATGTCGCCGCGTTTCAGGTGATCCTTGAGGGCGGGCTCATCCACCTTGCCACGCCTGATGAGTTTGTTGCGCAAGGCAAACAGTGTCACGGCACGGTACATGGCGCCCGTGTCCACATAGGCATAGCCAATGCGCCTTGCCAGCGTCTTGGCCATCGTGCTCTTGCCGGTTGACGAGTGTCCGTCAATGGCAATGGTAATCTTTTTCAGTGTCATTTCTATTAATGTTGATTATCTGCCACAAAGGTATATAAAAAAAACGACATACGGATAATTAACTCACCGCATGTCGCAATTTCATAAAATCAAGACTCACAAGAGCCGTAATAGCCATTTGCTCAGCCAGGAGGATTGCTGTTACCTGACAACCTTTGTAAACTCTGGGGCCTTGCCATTCTCAACCAAGACATAGACTTTGATTTCGCTGGCAGGAGGCATATCGGCCTTTTTCTCGCGTGGCATGTCCATCGCGGTGAACAGGTATTCGGTGCCCTCCCCATCGTGTACGGTTCGTGATGCAACGGTTGTGGCCTTGGCATTGAGCATCGGGTAGCCGTTGACAGCGGCATCAAAGATGGCGGCCTCTTCGGCGCTAACGGGATGCTGCTCGGGGAAGGATTCAGGCATATCAAATTTGCCATCGCAGAAAAGGCTGGCAGCCAAAAATTCTCCAACCTCCTTGGGCATGGCGTTCATGCGAGCGGCACGCACGCCATAGCCTGGCAGAATCTCTGTATTTGGCAACCTTTCAACCAGGTCTTGACCACTAGACTCAAGTCCACCGCTGCCAAAGGTGCAGAACGGCACAACCTTCTTGCCGCTCAAGTCAATCTTATCAAGCAAGGTGGCAATGGGGGGTGCATAGGTTCCGAACCAGATGGGATAGCCAAGGAAGATGATGTCATAATCGGCGATATCCGATTTCAAGGGAGTGATTTCGGGAGTGACGCCTTTCTCGCGGTCAGCTTTGCAACGGTCAATCGTTGCCTGGAACGCAGTGTCATAGGGTTCTACAAGGGTAATCTCCTCAATATCAATTTTAAGACGTGTGGCAATTTCCTGTGCTATAGCCTTGGTGTTTGACGTTTGGGAGTAGTACAATACCAGCATCTTGGGTGCCTCTTTCTTTTGGGTGCACGAAATGACTGCTATCAGGGCGACAGCAGCACACAAAATCATTTTCAAAAGTTTCATAAGGTTGGAATTAAATAGCGTTATGATTGTTCAATACTCGGTAATTACAGCAAGCGGGCATGGTCGTTGTAGCTGTAGTAACGGTTGCCGCGGCACACGATGATGTGGTCCACCAGCTGGATGTCCATCACCTTGCAGGCCTGGTGCACACGCTCGGTCAGACGGTCGTCCTGCGTGCTGGGATTGGGGTTGTCGCTGGGATGGTTGTGGGCCAGGATGATGCCCGATGACAGGCGCTCGATGGCAGGCCGCAGGATCATCTTGATGTCGGCAACAGTCATTGCGGTGCCTCCGCTGCTGATGCGCACACACTCCTCGACCTGCTTGGCATGGTTGAGCAGCACGACCATGATCTCCTCGTGGTCGAGGTGTTCCATGCGTGGGCGCAGGTAAGAATAAGCATCCTCGCTGCTCGTGATTTTGAAGCGTTCCTGGAACTCCTCCTGCTGGTAGCGGCGCGCCAACTCAAGGGCGGCAAGAATCTCGATGGCCTTGACCTCGCCGATACCGTGATAGTTCTTCACCAGGTTGTTGATACCCTTGCGCGCGATGAGATAGAGTTTGTCGTCATTGTCGCGCAGGATGCGCTGGCACAGGTCAACGACCGATTCGCCAGGCGTGCCCACGCGCAGCAGGATGGCCAGCAGCTCGGCGGTAGAGAGACTACCGAAGCCGTGCTTCTTGGCCTTCTCGCGCGGACGGTCCTCCTCGGGAACTGTGTCCTTGATGTTGCGCGACCCCGCCAACTTGTTGTTTTCTTTCTCTTCCATCACGGGATGAACTGGACTAGCTGGATTAACTGGATTAACTAAAACCTAAAGCCTAACGCCTAAAACCTAAAGCCTAAAGCCTAAAACCTATTTACCCTTCCTCATCATCACTTCCTCGTTGATGTCGCGGCCATGCTTGAGGAGGATTTTCCACACATAGGCTTTGACAAATCCCCAGCCGTAGCTGCACAACTGCGTGAAACTTGTCGCCACAGCCAAGCAGGCGATTTTGAGGTTACGCGTCTCGATGAGCGCTGCTACCCACAACATCGCGGCATAGAGCAAGATGGGCAGGATAAACCACCACTTCCACAACGAAAGAAGGAGCAGCAACACACAGCCAATCAGGAATACAGCAGGCAAGCAATGAACGGCCTTGAGACTATCGGGATAAAGCAGCTTCAAGGTAATGCGCGACATACCGAAGACATAAGTCTGACGTGCGAACTTGCTGATGCTTGTGCGGCGCTTGTGATAGACAAACGCGGGACGTACCAGGCGGATGTTGAAGCCCGCTTGACGCACGCGTGTGCTCATGTCGATGTCCTCGCTGAACATCTCGCGGAAACCGCCCACTTTCTCGTACACCTCGCGGCTATAGCCCATGTTGAATGAACGCGGCACGAATTTCTCCATCTGCACCTTGCCACCACGGATTCCGCCAGTAGTCAGGAACGACGTCATTGAGAAGGAAATGGCCTTCTGAACGTCGGTGAAGTCGTCGCTCGCGGCATCGGGACCGCCGAAACACGGCACATAGTCGTTGGCAAGTTCTCGCCCCAGCGTCTTGAAATAGTCGGGCGGGATGACGCAGTCGCTGTCAAAAAACACGAAATACTGGCCCGTGGCATGCTCCAGACCGTAGTTGCGGGCGATGGAGCGGCCCTCGTTGCTCTTATAGAAATATCGCAGGTCCAGCTCGCTGGCATAGCGCAAGGCAATGTCCTCGCACGGCTCGGTTGAGCCGTCCTCGACCAGGATGATCTCAAAGTCTTTGTCGGTTTGCAGGGTGAGGCTTTTCAAGAGGTCCTCCACCTCGTCACGCCGGTTATACACCGGCACTATCACTGAAAAATAAGGCATCGTAATACCAGGTTACATGAATTATCCCACAAAATTACTCATTATTTCCCATTCAGCAACAGTTTCCCGACAATTATTGCAGGGCATTACCCTGCACTACAGCAACGTGGCAGCAAGCAAAGCGAGGCATGTCACTGTAGTGCAAGCCACCGGCTTGCAAGCTACAAGCTACGTTGTGGCTCTATAGAGGCAATCTGCTTTGCCAAGTCATTGAGTTGCATGCATTGTGCCCTGGTGATTGTCTTGCGTTCGCTATGGTAAGGCCATGGCGCGATAAATAGCAGTTGCCCTTTGGCGCAGGCGTCAAATTGTTGTCCACCAGGCTTCCACATAGGGGAAAAACCATTCTCAAGCAGGACAATTTCCTTAACTCCAACCTCAAAGGCGGCTCTCATCACAGCCTTCTCGCAAGGGCTGATGCTGGCCGACACCAGCACGGCTCCATCACGTGCTATATTCATGTAACGGTTCACCTCTCTTGCGATGGCCTCATCGGTATTGATAGAACGAGAGCACTGCACAACTACCTTGAATGGATATTCAAGCAGGAAACGGTTTCCTGCCACGGCGACTTGAGTGTCACCAATGGCGTACTCCCGCTGAACGGTGAAGTAGTCAGGATTGCAGCGCTTCGTCCACAGGCGGCGCGGATTATCGTGCACATAGTTCAGCATTGTTTCCAGTTGCCCTTTCTTCATCAGGATGCGGTCATGGTATCCTTCCTCCCACAAGACGCGTCCCAACACCTCTCTAGACGCAGCATTGCACCCTGCTTTAAAACCGTTGACTACCGTGCCCAAGTGATAAGGCACCTGCTTGGTGACAAAGAGCACGCCATGCAAGTGATCTGGCATCAACTGGACATCCATGGTCCTCACGTCGGGGTAATGGGCTGAGATAGCGTTCCAGCAGTCCAATACACGCTGCCCCAACACAGTTGGACAAACCCATGGCGCCGGGTGTGTTGCGTCAGGGCCGCACAACTCACCCAGGACAGGCCTGCGGCCATCCACGGCAAGTGTAATCATATAGATACAGCGACTATAATAATCATGCCAAGCATTGCGGCGCTTCATCGACCGTTTCACCTCATGCCCGTCGTGATGTTGCTGCCACCATTGCCTACACTGTTCATCACGTTTATTTCTCATGCCACAAAGTTAAAACACCCCACCAATTAGCCAGTTGATTCCGACTAAGTTTTTAATCGCGTTAATATCAGGTTGTTTGGGAATTGTGTTGGAGTTTGAAGCGTTGCATGATGATGACAGCGACGAGGAAGGCGGCGAAGTCGCTGGCGGGCAGCGAGGCCCACACACCGTCGAGGCCCCACAACGAGGAGAACAGCAACAGCATGGGCAACAGGAACAGCAGCTGGCGCGAGAGCGACATAAAGATGCTGATACGCACCTTGCCGATAGTCTGGAAGAAGTTGGTCACCACTGCCTGATATCCGATGACGGGAAAGACGAGCATGTTGATGCGGATTCCGCGTATAGAGATGGCGAGGAGATTTGAATCATCGGTGAACAGGCGAGTGCATGGCCCTGGCAACAGTTCACCAATCACCCAACCGACGGTCATCGCTATCACCGAAGCAGTGATAGTGAGCCGCAGGACTTGCTTGACACGGTCCATGTTGCGGGCGCCGTAGTTATAGCCTGCAATGGGCTGAAAACCTTGGCAAATGCCCATAATAACCATGAAGAAGATGAATCCCAAACGGTTAGCGATGCTATAGGCGCCCACGGCCAGGTCTCCGCCATATTTCATCAGGGCGTTATTCATGAAGATGGCTACCACACAACCCGTAAGCTGCATCGAGAACGGTGAGATACCGATGCTCACGATATCCTTGACAATGGCTTTGGCCGGCTTGAGGAAACGCCACTCCAAGTGTAGCAGTTCCTTTTGCCGCGAGAACTGCCACAACTGCCAACACAGGACGACCATCTGGGCCAAAACGGTCGCTATCGCCGCGCCCTTGATGCCCATGTGCAGGGGCCAGATGAAGATGGGGTCAAGTATCGTGTTCAGCACCACGGTAACTATCGTGGCAATCATCGCTTGCCGCGGCTTGCTCGCCGAGCGCAAGGCCGCATTCAAGCCCAGATAGAGGTGGGTCACGACATTGCCCACCAGCAGGATGAACATATAGTCATGGGCATGGGGGAGCGTCTGCTCGCTCGCGCCAAAGAACCTTAGAATAGGATCCAGAAAAATGATTGAGACAATACCCACCAGCAAACCGGTGATGATGTTCAAGGCGACCATGTTGCCCAAGACGTTATTGGCCTTGTCATACTGCCGCTGTCCCAATCGCAACGACATCAGCGTGGAGCCGCCGATACCCACTGCCGCACCAAAGGCCGCGCCGATGTTCATCAGCGGGAATGAGATACCCAAGGCGGCCAGGGCCATCGGACCCACACCGTGGCCGATGAAGATACTGTCCACCATATTATAGAGCGACGACGCCGTCATCGCTATCACACCAGGCAAGGCATACTGCCACAACAACCGCCCCACCGGCTGGGTTCCCAGTGCCAATGTCGCTTCTTTGTTATCTCTCAATTTCAGTTCTCAGTTTTCTGGTCGTTAGATGCTTGTTCTGTGAGGCCGAAGCATTCTTTGATGGCTATGCGGATGGCTGTGGCTTCAACGTTATTGCTCTTGAGGATGTTGAGCACGCCGCGGATGTAGTCCTCCTTGTTTTTATAGCCACACAAGATGGGGACATTGCTCTCCCCTATCATGAGTTTCTGGTTATACACCTTGAGGATGCTGGCATAGTCCCCATTGTCCTCATAGGTGTGGAACTCCCGGCACAGTTGGTCATACATGCCACGAGGGTTGATCTCGCTCACCAGTTCCACCATGTGTTCCTCGAGAGCGCTGATGTTGCGGAATTTCTGGTCAATCCGCACCTCCACATCTCGTTTCACACGGTGACGCACATGCATGAGCGCCTGTTGCTTGAGCTCGCGGGTGAACATCTCGATGATGCGTTTTTTCACTTTGGGGAAGACGATGTTCTCGTTGCGGTGCTTGTAGCGGGCCACGGCACGGACAACACCCTCGAGCATGAACAGATTCTCGACTTCGGCAACGTTAGGAACAAGGATGTTCTTATTACGCAGGTATTCCACCTCGGGGTCGCTACGGCGGTCACGGTCCACGATGCCTCGGCTCTCGAGCTGGTGAAATCCTTTCAAGTCACCAAATGACCGCACGGTCTCGATGACCTTGTTACAGCTGCCCAGCGGCTTGATCGTGTATTCAGGGAAGATGAGAGGATAGAGACGCGAGTCGATGCTATGCTTCTCGTCGCCCTCAACAAAAAGGACGGGTTTGCGGCTGCCCAGCAGGTCCAGCAAGGCGGTGTCAAGGTTCCTGCTCGAACTCATCACCTCATAATCCCATGCCACCGACTCGGGGTCAAACTCCTTGACCCACACACACTGGTTGTCGATGCGGGAACTGGCGAAGTTCACATCGTGGGTGTTATAGATGAAGGTGCAGTCGGGACGCAACTGCTCCAACACGTTCCACAAGGTGCGCATGATGCTGCTGTGGATAAAGGTCTCGGGGTCATCGACCAGGATGGCGGCATCGGGCATGGCATACAGCACCGCACCGATGTAGTAAAGAACCGATTTCTCGCCGTCGCTCAAACGCCTCAACGGATATTTGTCCTCATAACCCTCGCTGGTGAACATGAGCTTGCCGTTTTCGCGCAGCATCTTGTTCTTGGGAAACACCTCCTGCCACTTCTTGACGGTGATGTCGAGTTTGGTCTTGGGGAACTCCACTTTCTCACCCATGAGTTGATGGGCCTTGAAGTTCATGAGTTCACGCATCTCGTCGTTGAGCATGACAAAGAATAACTTGTCGAACTCTGTCTCGGCGAGGTTTTTGACCAGCGGATTGGATTCATTCATGCGGTTGAACAAATCCTCAATGGAGCCGGTCAGCGGTTTCACATTGGAGGAGGACGGGAACAGCGCCTTCAAGGCCGAGATGCGGTAGGCCTTATCGCCCAGTTCATCGACCAGGGCCGAGCAAAAGCGGCTCTTGCCGGCACCATTGGCGCCTATAATCGTGATCTGCCTGGACTCTATCAGCACATCCGGCTGATGTCCGTCCATTCTTTTGGGTAGTCTGATGTCCATATCATCTCTAGTGTTTTGTTTTCTAGTGGGTAAAATTAGCGATTAATTTTTATCGTGCCAAGGATTTTAGCCTTAAACTGCCGAAAAAGGCATTTTTTTACACTTTTAACATCTCCACTATAGAGATTTATTGCTAATTTTGCTCCTGATATGATGGACTATATTAATGCGTTCGTGTCGATGCTCAACGGCATGTCACCCTATCTGCTGCTGGGCTTCCTGATTGCGGGTGTGCTTCACTCGTTTGTCCCGTCATCGATTTACAGCCGCTACCTGGCAGGGACGGGGTTGCGATCGGTAGCGACGGCGGCGGCATTCGGCATCCCGTTGCCGTTGTGCTCATGCGGCGTGCTGCCCACAGCCGTTGCCCTGCGGCGCAGCGGTGCCTCGCGGGCGGCATCCACATCGTTTCTCATCGCCACGCCCCAAACAGGTGTGGACAGCATTGCGGCGACCTATTCGATGATGGGTCTTCCCTTTGCCATCCTGCGCCCTGTTGCGGCGCTGGTGACATCTCTAATAGGAGGTCTGGCCGTGGGTCATTGGGAGCGCAAAGGGTCTCTTGGCGACATCAAGGAGGAAGGGGACTATGAGTTCAGCCAGTTACCTAAAGGCCTGTGGAACAAAATCGTGGAAACTTTCAAATATGGCTTCTTTGACATGATGCAGAGCATCGGGCGTTGGCTATTGCTGGGACTCGTGATAGCGACGCTCATCACCGTGCTGCTGCCCGACAATTTCTTTTCCACCTATGCCCGCTGGCCTCTGTTGAACATGTTCATCATCGTGCTGGTGGCTGTGCCCATGTATGTCTGTGCAACGGGTTCCATCCCCATTGCCGCCGCGCTCATGCTCAAGGGCATGTCACCCGGCTGCGCGCTGGTTCTGCTCATGGCCGGTCCTGCCGCCAATGTTGCCTCCATGTTCATCGTAAACAAGGCATTCGGTCGCAAGGCCACCATCGTCTATCTGCTGTCGATCATCGGCGGCGCCATCGGCTTTGGTCTGCTGGTGGATTACTGGCCAGGCCTGCGCGAGACGTTTATTGATGCCCTTCCCCACCACATGATGCACCACGGCATGCATAGCGCCTCATGGCTCAACACCGCGTGCAGCGTGGCCCTGCTTGGCATGATTATTGTGGCACTGGGGGCGAAATACTGGAAATCCTATCAAATCAAACGCAATAAAACCACAGCAATGAAAGAATTCAAAGTAAAAGGCATGATGTGTGCCCACTGCAAGGCCAATGTTGAAAAAGGCCTCGCCGCACTTCCCGGAGTAGAAAAAGTGACTGTTGACCTGGCCAAGGGCACCGCCCTTGTCGAAGGTTCCATCCCCGACCAGCTCATCATCGACTGCATCGAGGACCTGGGCTACCAATACGAGCCCTGATACCCTGGAGCCTCTAGAGATTCTAGAGATTCTAGAGATTCTAGAGATTCTAGAGATTCTAGAGGTTCTAGATTATCTAGACTATCTTGAAAAGATAGAAACAGCTATTTCACAGCGGTGTAGATGGTGCAGGTGCCCAGCGTGAGACGCTTGAATTGAGTCGAACGCAAGCCTGCGTTGCGCATCAGCTGCAGCATGTCGTCACCCTGGGGGACGGCGGCGATGCTCTTGGGCAGGTAGCGATAGGCGCTCTTGTCCCCGCTCTTCATGGAACCGATCCATGGGATGATGTGCAGGGTGTACAGGTTATAGAACCAGCGGATCAGCGGATTAGTGGGTGTGGACAATTCCAGCACACACAACATGCCGCCTGGCTTGAGCACACGCGCCATCTCCCGATAGCCTTGCTGCAGATGCTCGAAATTGCGCACCCCGAAGGCCACCGTCACGGCATCGAACGTTTCATTCCCCATCGTCAGCGCCATGCAGTCGCCCTGCTCAAAGCTAATATCATTATCCAACCCTTTTTCCTTCACCTTGCGCCGCGCCTCGTCGAGCATGCCTTGTGACAGGTCAATGCCCATGATGTGCCGCGGGTGCAAGGACTGGTGCAGCTGTATGGCAAAGTCACCGGTGCCTGTGGCCACATCAAGAACGGTGGATGGTTTCTTGCGCTTCAATCGCTGGACAGCCAAGCGACGCCACCAGATGTCGATTCCCATGGTCATAGCCCGGTTCATGAAGTCATAGGCCGGGGCAATGCTGTCAAACATCTGCCTGACTTGTTCGGTCTTTGCCGAGCCGTCACTGCCGTACGGGGTGACCTGCTCTACCCTATTCCCTTTATCACCAGTCATGCCTGTCGGTCTTGCTCCTTGTAATCGTCGCGTCCCTCGCGCCGTTCGGCATTATAGAGTTTGTTCTCCTCCTGGAAGCGTTCATAGGCTTCGACAATGCGCTGCACCAGCTGATGGCGCACGATGTCCTTCTTCTCAAACTCTACCTTGCCGATGCCTTTCACGCCATCCAGCACACGCAGTGAGTGAATCAGACCCGAAGTGACGCTGCGGGGCAAGTCAATCTGGGTGGTATCGCCGGTGACAATCATCTTGGAACCCATACCCAGTCGGGTGAGAAACATCTTAATCTGGTGTGTCGTGGTGTTCTGGGCCTCGTCGAGCACGATGATGGCATCGTTGAGCGTGCGCCCTCGCATGAAGGCCAGCGGAGCAATCTGGATGACGTTGTTTTCCATGTACTCCTTGAGTTTGGCTTGCGGTATCATATCCTCGAGCGCGTCATAGAGCGGCTGCAGGTAGGGGTCGATCTTGTCCTTCATGTCGCCAGGCAGGAAACCCAGCTTCTCGCCAGCCTCGACTGCGGGGCGAGAGAGGATGATCTTGCGCACCTCACGGTTCTTGAGCGCACGCACGGCAAGAGCCACGGCCAGATAGGTCTTACCCGTTCCGGCAGGGCCTAGCGCAAAGGTCAAATCATTGTGCATGAAGGTTTTAACCAGCAGTTGCTGGTTGGGCGTGCGCCCGCTGATGGGCTTGCCGTTCACACCATACACGATGACATCGTCCATCTTCAACTGCTTGGGGGGCATCCCCTTGATGGTGTCGATGATGACATCCTCGGGCAAGGTGTTGTATTGGGCGCAATAGTCGGCAAGGGAGTGGATTTTCTGCTCAAAATCAGATGTCTCGGCGTCATCGCCAATCACCGTGATGACACTGCCACGTGCCGCCATGCGAAGTTTCGGGTACAGGTTGCGGATAAGTTGTATGTTACTGTTGTTCACCCCGTAGAAAGTCACGGGATCCACGTTGTCAATGATAATGTGCCGTTCGATCATTCAAAAACCTTAATAATTCTACCCACAAAATTACACAATAAATCCCACCCCGCAAAAAACGGAGCAGGATTTTATCACTATAAGAACTGACGCCATGGGGCTACAGCTTGCACAGGATCCAGGGCAACGGCTCCAATATCTTCATTTTCACCTTTTTGTCCAGGTCATGGAGCAATGCGGCTGCCGACTCCTTGTCGTCGAAACCTTGCAGGATGACATAGTACAGCTTATCGGGCCCGCCAAACAGGACGTAGCTGGGGAAACCGCACTCCTCACGCAGCCGGTCACGGTAGCTCTTGGCATTGATGCGCTGGGTGAACGAAGCGACCACAACGTTATAGGTTTTGGCTTGGTCGGTCGAGTCGATAGCCACATTGGTGTTCATATACACCATTCTCACACTGTCACCGTTGATGACATGCGTGTAGCGCTGCCGCTCGGCCTCAATCTTGGCATAGGTCTCGGCCCCAATGCCCGTCTTGCGCCGCTCGACCGCCTTCTCGTAAGCCTCACGGTAATTCTGCTCATTGCTGTGGCATGAGGGCAGCACAACGGCCAGCAGCGCTATCAATAAGTATAATATCTTTTTCATTTTCCTAATTCAATAACCTGTGCATGGGTGATATTTCCCTGATCGAGTGTCAGCGTTACCAGCGTGCGCACCACTTGCCATCCCTGCACACCCGCAGCCCCCGGATTAACCACAAGGCAGCCCAGTGCACGGTCGGGCATGATTTTGAGGATATGGCTGTGTCCGCACACGAACAGTTTGGGGCGAGACAGTTCAAGGCGCGACTTGATGCCGGGGGCATACTTGCCCGGATAGCCGCCGATGTGGGTCATCACCACCTTCACGCCCTCAACCTCAAAGATTTCCATCTCCTTGAAACGTCGTCGCAGACTACCACCGTCCACATTGCCACACACAGCCCTGAACACTGGGGCGATGGCCTCAAGCCTGTCGGCCAGGTCATCACTGCCGATGTCTCCGGCATGCCACACCTCGTCACAGTCGGCAAAATGCTGTGCATAGCGGTCGTCCCACCATGCGTGCGTGTCACTGATCAGGCCAATCTTCTTCATGGGCTACACTTCAGATGGCAAACTCCATCAAACGAGCCAGATACTTGCCGATGATGTCAAATTCCAGATTGACCACCGTGCCCACCTCAATGCAGTGGAAGTTGGTGATCTCGCGGGTATAAGGGATGATAGCGACCTGGAAAGTGTCCTGCTCGCTGTTGCACACGGTGAGCGACACGCCGTTGACGGTCACACTGCCCTTCTCGACGGTGACATAGCCTTTACGGGCCATTTCGGGAGCCACCTCATACTTGAAAGTGAAGTAGTGGCTGCCGTCAACTTCCTTGACATCGGTGCACACCGCCGTCTGGTCCACGTGGCCCTGCACGATGTGTCCGTCGAGACGGCCCTGAATGAGCATCGAGCGTTCCACGTTCACCTCGTCGCCCACCTTGAGCAAGCCCAGGTTGCTGCGGTCCAGGGTCTCCTGGATGGCCGTCACGGTGTAAGTCCCGTCACCCGGCAGTGCCACGACAGTGAGGCACACGCCGTTGTGTGACACACTCTGATCTATTTTCAACTCATCGGTGAAACTGCACTTGAGCGTGATGTGCAGATTTCCGCCGTCCTTGCGCAATGCGACCACACGGGCCGCTTCTTCCACGATTCCTGAGAACATGATTATCTCTATTTTATTTAATGCTATTGACTAATTATATCTAATGATGAAAACGCAAACCGCGTGAGAATATTGCATCGGGAAACCCCAAATCGGCAAGAACCCCGCTTCCCAAAAAAATCCCCGCCTCCTGAACACCAGGGACGGGGAGCAAGCTGTTTAGAAGTTATTGCTTGAAGTCCTGACGGATTTCTCCTCAGGAGCTGGAAGCCGGATGAATCACTTACCGAACTGCTCGAAGAACAGGGTGTAAGTGGTCTTGTCGCACAATTCCTCAGGACCGAAGAACTGGATGGGGCCAGGATAGATGTAGCAGGTCTCCAGCGCCCATTGTTCACGGTTCTCGACGAAGTGCTTGAAAGGAGCACCTTCAAGGTCCACCAACGCCTTGCGGATAACAGGCTTGTCCTTACCGGAACGACGCTCCATATTCATCATCATCGTGATGGGCACACCACAGGCCACCCAGTCTTGAGCCTTGCGGCCCAGGTGGGTAATGGCCGACATGTAACCCGTGGCACCGACAAAGATGAGGTGCGATGCGTTGTAACCCAGAGAGTAGCAGTAGTCGGCGTCAAAGTTCGAGGGGAACGAGCAGCGGCCTTCATAGCCGAAGAAGTGGTGCTGCGTCTTGAACTTGATGCGATCAATTTCTCCAGCCTCGGCACGCACGTCAAGCACGTGGGCCACCATGCGGCTGAGCAGGCGTTCGGACTCGATCTGCGACACCATCACGTTGCCGTGCTCGTCACGGTCCATCGCAAGCTGACGGGCCACGTCTTCGGGCAGCGAGTCATAGATATCACGGGTCTCATCGCTGAGGTGTTCACGCACAAATTCGCTCTGAGCCTCGTCACGCAGCGTGGGAATCTCGGGGAACTTGGTGAGCATCTCGTTGAGCTCGGCGATGAGTTTCTTCATCGTGGGGACAAACTCGACAATGCCCTCAGGCACGAGGACGGTACCATAGTCCATGCCCATGTCGTGGCGCTTGACAACGATGTCGGCAATCTCCTCGGCAATGTCGTGCAACGTCATGTTGCGCGCCTCGACCTCTTCACTGATAATGCAATAGTTGGGACGTGTCTGCAATGCGCATTCAAGAGCGATGTGTGAAGCCGAACGGCCCATGAGCTTCATGAAGTGCCAGTATTTCTTGGCAGAGTTACAGTCACGTGCAACGTTGCCGATAAGTTCGCTATAAACCTTGGTAGCGGTGTCAAAACCAAAGGAAATCTCGATGTGCTCATTCTTGAGGTCACCGTCAATGGTCTTGGGAACGCCGATTACCTGAACACCTGCATCATGAGCCTTATAGTACTCGGCAAGCTGAGCAGCATTGGTGTTGCTGTCATCGCCGCCAATAATCACCAGAGCAACGATTTTGAGCTCGCGCAGGATCTGCAGACCTGCCTCGAACTGCTCGGGCTTCTCAAGCTTGGTGCGGCCCGAACCAATCATGTCAAAACCGCCAGTATTGCGGTATTGCTCAATGAGGTCTCCTGTTAATTCAATGTAACGGTGCTTGACCAGACCGTTGGGACCACCCATAAAGCCAAACAGGCGGCAATACTTGTTCAGCGCCTTGATGCCATCATACAGGCCGCAGATCACGTTGTGACCGCCAGGAGCCTGACCACCACTCAAAATCACACCCACGTTGAAGGGTTTCTCGGGCGGCATCGCTGAGTCGTCGCGCTCAAAGGTCAATTGAGGCATGCCGTAAGTGCAGGGGAACAGGGATTTGATGGCTTCTTGATCGGCCACCGACTGCGTGGGTTCACCCTCGACAGCACGCACCGGGCACCTGAGCGTAACGGGGAGCTTAGGCCTGTAAGTAAGCCTCATTTGCTCTAGAAAACTCTTATTATCAGTCATTGTTAGAATATTGGTTTGTATAACAGTTAAACAATCTTTTTTACACTTTTAGCTTTTACGGCAACAAAAGTACTGCAAATATGTCACGCAGGCACTATAAATCGCTAACAAATTTTCGATTTTTCAAGCCCTGTTTAGATTTTTTGACACTTTCAGCCTAAAAAGTGATGATTTTTCATCATCCTGAGACCTCATGATACAATCCGTAACCGGCCATTGCCCCTAAAAAAAACTATTTACACCACCCCAGGCTTCGTTTGATAATTGCACTTCAAGAAACAACAGCCTTATTTTTTCAGGCTGATTGCTTGGCGTGTTGTGAAAAAGTTTGTAACTTCGCAAGTTAAAAGCAACAAAAACGACTAAAAGACAATTACGGTATGAAAGGAATTGTACTGGCAGGAGGCTCTGGCACACGGCTTTATCCCGTGACCAAAGGTATCTCCAAACAACTGATACCCATCTATGACAAGCCGATGGTCTATTATCCCATCTCGGTGCTGATGCTGGCTGGCATCCGCGAGATTCTGATTATCTCCACGCCCCAGGATCTGCCCATGTTCAAGAGGCTGCTGGGTGACGGCAACGACATCGGCGTGCACTTCGAATACGCTGAGCAGCCACGCCCCGAGGGCTTGGCCCAGGCTTTCATCATCGGCGAGGAGTTCGTCGGTAAAGATAACGTTTGTCTTGTGCTTGGCGACAACATCTTCTACGGGCAAAGCTTCACCCAGATGCTTCTCGAAGCCGTGGAGCGTACCGAGCGTGAGAACGTGTGCACATTGTGGGCCTATGCAGTGAAAGATCCCAACCGTTTCGGCGTGGTCGCCTTTGATGACCACGGCAAGGCAACAAGTCTGGAGGAAAAACCCGAGCACCCCAAGAGCAACTATGCTGTGACCGGACTGTATTTCTACCCCAACGATGTGGTGGAAATCGCCAAGCACATCAAGCCCAGTGCCCGCGGCGAACTCGAGATCACCACTGTAAACCAGGAATACCTGGCCCAGGACCGTGTCCACGTGCAAACGCTGGGACGCGGATTCGCTTGGCTTGACACGGGCACCAGCGACTCGATGGTCGATGCCTCCAACTTCATCGGCACCATCGTCAACATGCAGGGAGTCCAAGTGGCAGCTCTTGAGGAAATCGCCTACAGGAAGGGATGGATCGATGCCCAAAAACTGCTTGAGCTTGCCGAGCCCATGAAAAAGAACCATTACGGCCAATACCTGATTAAGCTTGCCCAACAGTAATATGGATATTGACCTCAGCAGGACACCACGACTCATCGAGTTGCCCAAGATTAACGATCCGCGCGGCAACCTCACCTTTATCGAGAGTGGCAAGCACGTGCCTTTTATCGTGCAACGCAACTACTGGATATATGACGTGCCTAGCGGTATGTGGCGCGATGGGCATGCCTTTATCGAGCAGGATGAACTGCTGGTGGCTTTGAGCGGCAGCTTTGATGTGGTGCTCCACACGGGAGACGAGGAAATCACGTTCCACATGTCACGTCCGCAAATCGGACTCTACGTCCCCCGCATGACCTGGCGGCACATCAAGAATTTTTCAACCAACTCGGTGGCCTTGGTGCTCACCAGCACCGCTTATGACGAGAACGACTATATTTCCGACTTTGAACAATTCCTGAAACTCTCCAAAGAACAACCCAAAAAGAATGAATAGCATTGATGAAAAGATAAAGATCCACAACCAGTCGAACATCAACGACTGCCGGATCATCACACTTGACCGCCACGAGCATGCCAATGGCAACCTCACGGCCATCAACAACGGTGTGGAGTTGCCCTTTGACCTGCAACGCACTTTCTATATCTATGACGTGCCCGGTGGAGCCGAACGCGGCGGACACAGCCACTACACGTGCCATGAGTTCATCATCGCCATCAGCGGCAGCTTTGACGTGACAGTCGATGACGGCTCTAATCAACGGACTTACACGCTCAACAGGCCCTATCAGGGGCTGCTGGTCGTGCCCGGCATCTGGCGCACGCTGCAAAACTTCTCATCAGGCTCGGTATGTCTTGCCCTGGCATCACACCATTTTGATGAGAATGACTACGTGAGGGAGTATGAAGATTTCCTGAATTTGAAAAGAGGCACGAAAACCGAATAATTAACGATAAAAAACATGAAAAGATACCCATTTCTGGACCTCGCGCTCTCCAATGCGCCCTTTATGCAGGAACTCAAGGCAGCAGCCTGTGACGTGATCGAGAGCGGACGTTACCTGCATGGCCAACAGACCGAACTGCTCGAGCATGAGATTGCGCAACTGTGCCAGGCGCAGTACTGTGTGTGCGTGAGCAACGGACTCGACGCGCTCAAGCTCATCTTGCGCGCATACAAGGAAATGGGCGTCTTGCACGATGGCGACGAGGTCATTGTGCCAGCCAACACTTATATCGCCAGCGTTCTCGCCATCAGTGATAACGGGTTAAAGCCTGTGCTGTGCGACATCAGGGAGGACACGATGAACATGGACTCCCGCTTGCTCGAGGGCATGATCACATCACGCACCCGCGCCATCATGCCCGTGCACCTCTACGGCACCCCCTGCTGGGACAATGAGCTGATGAATGTGGCCCGGCAGCACGGTTTGCGCATCATCGAGGACAATGCCCAAGCCATTGGTGCGGTAAGCAACACGGCTGGACTGAACGGCACATTTGTCACTGGCGGATTGGGAGATGTCGCCGGCATCAGTTTCTACCCCACAAAGAATCTGGGAGCACTGGGTGACGGTGGCGCCGTGGTCACCAACGACGGTACACTGGCCGCCACAGTGAAGGCTCTGGCCAACTATGGATCGGACCGCCGTTATCACAATATCTATTTGGGCTTTAACTGCCGCCTTGACGAGATTCAAGCGGCCATGTTGCGTGTCAAACTGCGTTACTTGGAACACGAGAACGACACCCGTGCGGCAGTTGCACGAGCCTATCATGACAGCATCGACAACCCACGGGTAAAGGCACCGTGCATCTTTGAAGACATCAAGCAGACGTGGCACCAATTCGTCGTGCGTGCCGAAGGCCGGGACGCCTTCCGTGCCTATCTTGACGGGCAGGGCATCGGCACAGACATCCACTATGCCATCCCGCCCCACAGGCAGCCCTGCTACCAGGGTCTTGAACACGCGCCTCTTCCCGTTACCGAACGGCTGGCCGACGAAATCGTGTCGCTGCCCATCGCCCACCCCATCACGCCCGATGACGCCCGCGCTATCGCTGCGGTAATCAACCAGTATTGACAATTCGCCCCCCGACATGAGCAACAAGGGTTTCACTCGGTTTGTCCTGCTCGGCTTGCTGGCACTCCTGCCCGTGCTGTTACTCATTGGGGTATATGTCGTCAAGGATCCTTTCAAGGTCTTGACACCTTATGACGGGAATGCTCCTTCCCCTACCGATACGGTCCAACTGACCGTTAACACGGGCTACGTGTCGGTCGAGTCGTTCCGGTTCTTTGAACCTGAGCGCCACTATGACTCCTTCATCTTCGGCTCGTCTCTATCAGGTTACTATCGCATCCAGGACTGGATAAAGCACCTTCCTGAAGGCGCAAGCGCCTTTCACATGAATGCGTCACGCGAGACTCTGCATGGCATTCTCAACAAACTGAATTACTTGAAAAAGCAAGGCGTCACCATTAAGAACGCGCTCATTGTCATGGAAGACGAGATGCTCAAGCGACAGCCCCTCGATGGCGATGTGCTCTACGTGCAGCATCCGCTGACGGCACGCAACGTCTCGTGGTGGACATTCCATCAGTTGTATTTCAACGCATTCAGGCATCCCGAGCTGGTTGCCTACACCTTTTGGCCATCTCCTGCTACCACAGAACTGGTATTGGAAAAAGGATATGCCACAACCGATATCCCCGACCGCATCGAGGCCTATAATGAGGGTTATTACCGCTGGGCCGACTCGGTCATAGCTATCAATCCGAGTGCCTTTTTCACCGCGGAGCACCTGGCGCGATATGAACAGCCCATGAGACTGATGCCCTGTCCCGACAAAATCACACCGTCAGTTGAGGAACTGCTCACACAGATTGCCGCCACGCTGACCAGCCAAGGGGCCGATTACCAGATCATCATCCCGCCCCACTACGCGTGGGAAGCCATCAGCAGCCATGACCTCTACAAACTGGAACAAATCTGCGGCATGGAGCGTGTGCACGATTACAGCCACGATGCCGCAATGGGCACCGACCTACATTATTATTATGACGACGGTCACCTGATCTCACAGCAATGCGCACGCCTCATGGACAGCGCCTATCACCATGCGGCAACCCTGCCTTCGATTTACTTGCGCCATTAATCCGAATAGAAATAGGGAAATATTGCATTACAAGCTGATGGCCAAAGCAGAACAATACAGGTGCACTATCAACATCTAGTGAACCTGTCACTGTTAATCCCTTATCATCGTTTGCCTTGCGTCAGGATTTCCCATGAACGGCGTTGGGCTTTCTTGAGGCTGGCGGGATCCTTGGCGTCGATACCGTACTTTTCGGCTGGCGGGATGACCACTTCGGTGCCTGGGCGCACATTATTGGGATCACTGATTATTGCCTTGTTTTCCTCATAGATATATACCCAGAACCACGGACTGTCATAATACTTGTCTGACAGCGTGCTGAGCACGATTTGGGCGGTGACCGTATCGGTAATCACTGGGGCGACAGCCTCGGCTGCAACAGAGTCGCTATCCACAGCAACTATGGGTTGCGGTTTCTCGGCCTTACCACCACATCGGGTTAGTCCCCAACCGATGAGAGCTGCTACCACCAACGCCGGTATGAGCCATGACCACAACCTACGCTTACTCATGCGTGAGCGTTGACGTGAAATCTGCTCTTGCGTCGGCGTGAAAGCATTTCGCGGAGCAGGACGGTAGAAGTAGTCATCGTTCTCTTGCTCAGCTTCAGGCTCGGGGGTCGGGGCTGGCTTTGGGGTTGACGGTTCGTCAATGGGAACTCCCATAAGAGGTTCAACCTCATGAGGCTCGGAGGGCTCTATAGGCTCCTCTGGAGAATCGACAGGAACGCCGAACGCTGCAAGTGCTTTATGCCCAAGTGAAACCGCATTCACATCAGGTTCAGGGACAGGCTCGAATTCAGGTTCTGAAACGGGTTCCGGGACAGGTTCCGGAACCGGCTCAGGTTCTGGCTCAGGTTCCGCCTCAAGGGCAGATGCTGCAACGTCGCTGGGCTCTATGGTCACAGTATCTTCAAGCGGCTCTTCGCTAAAGAGTGACGGATATTCCTTGTCGATGGCATCTAACTTCTCGTCGGTCACCTCATCGTTAAGAATTACCGTCTCGAATTGGGCAAAAGGCTGATTGACAGTATCGGCCAATGATTTCACTGGTGTAAAGGTGACTTTTTTATAGCCTTTAACCTCCATCTCCTTGCTCGTTGATACATTTACAGACTTGCGAGGCTTGACTTCAGTAACCTTAAACGTTCCAATGCCCTTAATCTTCACAATCTCGCCATCGATAAGCGTCTGGGAAACAGTAGTGAAGAGTTCACGCAGGAAGAGTTCACACATGCGGTTAGTGGTCGAGGTAGCCTCGGCCATCTTTCGGGCAAGATCCACTATTGTGACTTTCTTATTCATAGCACTCTTCCGTATTTACATCATTTAAGTTTTGACTTGAGCACACGGCTCATCTTGAAGGTCAGCAATACCTTGGGTGGCACAAGCATGCGGTGCCCGCTGCTGGGATGATACATCACACGCTCATCCCGCTTTTGGGGTTCAAAAGCGCCAAAACTGGGTATTACCACAGTATCCATATCGCCACAACAGGAACCCAACACTCCCGCAAAGGCGTCAAGCAGTTTGCTCACATCCTCGGTCGTTCGACCCAGATTGGCAGCAACAGTCCTAACCAGTTTCTTATTGTCCATTGCTCGATAATCCTATTATTCAAAGCGCAAATTTAGTGATAATTTTTGTCATTTGTGTTTTTTCTTTTAATTTTGTCCATCAAATAACATTATTACTGATAAAAATCAATTATTATGAGAAAAATCGTTATTCTTGACGGATATGCCGGCAATCCCGGTGACCTATCGTGGGAACCCATGAAGGCACTTGCACCCTGTGACATCTATGACTTTGGCACTGCCGACACGGTGGTGGAGCGTTGCCGTGACGCCGAAATCGTGCTGACCAACAAAGTCCCGATCAACGCCGACGCCATAGCACAATTACCCGAGTTGAAGTACATCGGCGTAATGGCAACGGGCTTTAACGTCGTTGACAGCGCCGAAGCCACACGTAGGGGTATCGTGGTGACCAACGTGCCTGCCTACAGCACCGACAGCGTTGCACAACTCACGATAGCTCACCTGCTGAACATCTGCTGGCAGCCCCAGCACTATACCGACGAGGCTCATGACTTGAAGTGGACCAACTGCGGCAGTTACGCTTATTTTAACACTCCCCTGATTGAGCTGGCCGGCAAGCAGATGGGTATTGTGGGCCTGGGGAATATCGGTAGCGCCGTGGCACGTATCGCGCTGGCGATGAACATGCGCGTCATGGCCTATACCAGCAAGAGCCAAGACCAGCTGCCTAAGGGCATCATGAAAGCCGACAGCCTGGAGCACCTGCTGCGTACCAGTGACGTCCTGACCATGCACTGCCCGCTCAATGCCAACACCACCGGAATGATCAACGCCGAGGGCCTGGCGATGATGAAGCAGGGCTCTATCGTGCTCAACATGGCACGCGGCGCGCTGATTGTGGAGCAAGACCTGGCTGATGCCCTGAACAGCGGCCACCTGTATGCCGCAGCCGTGGACTGCACCTCGGTAGAACCGCCCGCTGCCGACCATCCCCTGCTCTCCGCCCGCAACTGCTACATCACCCCCCACATTGGCTGGACCAGCTTTGAGGCACGCACGCGCCTGATGGATGTCATCACCAGCAATGTCGCCGCCTACCTCGACGGCAAACCCGTCAACGTTGTCAACAACAAATAAAACAAAGAGCGCTATGAACGAAAATGATATCATCAACGAGGCGCTGGCATGGGCCGAAGGCACCCATTGCGCCATCACCGTGTGTGACCTGGAAGGCAAAGTAATCTTCATGAACGAACGCTCGCGTGCGACATTTGACAAGGAAGGCCGCACCATGCTGGGCCAGAACCTGATGCCCTGCCACAGCGAGAAGTCGCAAGAGAAAATCCGCCACATGATTGCCACCGATACCGTAAACTGCTACACGATAGATAAGCAGGGCGTCAAAAAAATGATTTATCAGACGCCATGGCGGCGGGACGGCAAGGTTTGCGGAATGGTGGAGATTTCGATGGTCATCCCGCAAGAAATGCCCCACTACGTGCGCAAGTGACTGTGACAGAGGAAGAATTGACGGTATAGTTTTTGTCGTATATATTGTATAATTGATTGAATATGAAAAAGAGGATATTGATAGCCCTGATAGCGGTTCTGGGCATCGTCATCACGGGTGATGCCTGCACCTCAGCCATCGTGAGCGGCAAGCTGACCGCCAACGGTCGGCCATTGTTGTGGAAAAACCGCGACACTAACGACCTGAATAACCGCGTGGAGCGCATCCAAGCCCATGACGGGTTAATGGAGTTTGTCGCCCTGTTTGATGCCCGCGACACGAGAGACACTGCTGCGTGGATGGGGTTCAACGAAGCCGGCTTCGCCATCATGAACACGGCATCCTACAACCTGAACGGCAACGATGGCGTGAAAAACATGGACCGCGAGGGAGAACTCATGCGCTATGCCCTGGAACGCTGCAAGACGGTGGACGACTTCGAAGGGCTGTTGAAAACGCTACCCAAACCCCTTGGCGTGGAAGCCAACTTCGGTGTTATCGATGCGGCCGGTAATGGCGCCTACTTTGAAACAGGCAATTTCAAATATGTGAAATTTGACCTGGCTGATGCTGCCGACGGCATACTCACCCGCACGAATTATTCTTACAGCGGTGTAAAAGACAAGGGAATGGGATATGTGCGCGAGAAAAACGAGAAAAACCTGTTGGCCCCGCATATCGCCGCACAGGACATCACCCCGGCAGTGTTTACCGAAGAGTTATCGCGCACATTCTATAATGCACAGTTAGGCAAGGATTTTACACGCAGTGGGGACAATTGGATTGTCGATCAAGACTTTATCCCACGGCGCATCTCCACTGCAAGCATCGTTATTGAGGGCATCATCCCTGGAGAGAACCCGCTCTTGACCACCATGTGGATCGCTTTGGGATATCCTCCGTGCGCCGAGGTTTTCCCTGTATGGCTGGGTGAAGACGGAGTGGCTCCCGAATTGACCGGCACTACCGCCGAGAATCATTCGGTGCAATGCGACCGCGTGAATAAGCGCAAAGCAGAAGTGTTCCCCGTTGAACGCGGCAATGGCAAGCAATACCTGAACCTGTCAAAACTTTATAATAATGACGGGACCGGCTACTGCCAGACACTGGCATTGAAGAACCGTCAGGCCTATAAACGCGGATATGAGGAAATAGCACGCCGCCGGGCCCTCTATAACAAGGCAAAGAAGGGGAAGAAAAAGTGACCATCGAGAACTGCAGCGTCACCTCTGGCTGTTACATGAAACACTTGTGTTCCATGTTCCTTGCTGATAATTGGCTGTGGATGGCACTGCCAGTAGCGGTGTGTGGTATGTTGGCCATCTTCATTGATGTGCGTTTTATCATTGTGGCTATGATGGTGCTGTTTATCGTCTTGCCCATGGTGCTCGCTCTGCTCTTTTTCTATTATGGTCTCTCGCCAGAGGCTCGCTGGTCCATCATGGACAAATCTGTTCAGATCGATGAAAACGCCATCACCCTCGATTTTACACACGAACGCATGACAACGCACGTCATCCATCGGGATGACGTGCGTTATATCATTGAAAAGGATGATGTGCTGATGTTAATGCTGCGCGGCAAACGTTACACCTGCCTGATGCTTCCGTCGTCAGCTATAGATCCAGATGTCGCGCAATTGCTCAGGCAACTCGTCACGCAGCCCCATTAAGGTGTTATAGTCATCACTGCGGGCAACATAAACACACATGAACTCCTTGTATTTCAATACCTTCATATAAGGAACGAGTGCCGCATTGGAATTCTTGAACGCATCAAGCTCCTGCTGGTTACGCAGTGTAGCAATAACCATGTAATACCGCCCGGACTCGTTGCCCACGCTGGCGATACGCGGCTGAGTTGTCACCGTGCTAATGCTCTGGGATGACACACCTTGTTCTACGGTCACATTCAGCTGCTGAGCCTTGGGTGCACTGACTGACGGGGCCATGCTTGCCAGATTCTGATGATCCCTGTTTACAATCATAGGAGTTGTAAGCACCACACCCAAACCGATCAGCACAGCGACCGAGGCCGCAATGCGTGAGGCCTTGCGAATGAAGAGATTGCGCTCCTTGGGAACAATAACGGCAGCCGTCTCATCGGCCATTGCCATGTCTTGTTCAAGGGTCGTCACATCCTTGATTTCCATGTCGTTGAGGCCAAAGAACTGGTCGGTGCCATCGGAATGATAAAATGGCACAAACTCAATAAAACGTCCTTCGTTACGGCGGAAATAGCCCAGCCGTCCCATCGACACTTCGCAGTCCATCGCCAATTGCTGGCGGAAAGTAGTCACACTGTCGGCAATAAACTTCATTGCCTCATTATAGTTGATACCCTCACGACGAACCAACGACTGAGCCAGCAGGCCGTCGTTATGGCTCACACTCGCATTGAACCCGATGGAACGCCGCGGACGCGACATCATGCCCGCCTCAGCATCATAGCTGGAGGCACTGTAATTGGCAATGAATGCGCCCCATCCCGGCACCACCACGCAGTCGTGAAGAGTGACTAGATATTCAATATGTTCAATAACGGAAAACATCATACAAAAGTACAACTTTTATCATCAGCCACAAAACGTTGAACCGATATTCGAACAAAAAAAGTTATTAACAAGCCTCGCATGTGACATCAGGCGAAAACCCTCTTGTACATTTCAGCCTTCTTTTCCAACGATAACGGATAGGCCCTCGAACTCGATGGCATGCGCCACAGCGTGAAGCGATGACCACCCACACAGCAATCCACGGGGTTACCTATATTCGGCACTTCAATGCCCGCCTGATGAGCAATCACACTGGTCGCCTTTTCACCTGTGGTGATGACCTGAGAGATCGTGGGATACTGGTCAAGCAATCCTTCAAGAAAGATCGGCTCAACGATTTCAAGGTATTTGTCACTGGCATTACCCTTCAGCCGTCTTACTGCCATCGCCGTGTCCCACAGCGCAATTCCTTCCTGATTTAACAATGAACGGATAGCGTCCAAGTCAAATTTTCCCTGCTCATTATTCCACAGCGCATCGCGGTTGCCCATGAAAAGCAGTCCCATGATTCGCCAGAAATCATTGGTCTTATTCGGATAATAAAACGGCATAGACCAGCGGTGCTCTTGAGGCGGGAATGTCCCTAAGAAAAGATACCTTGCCCGTGCCGGAACATAGGGAGCCCACGGATGCCGTTCTATTGATGGTTGCGTTTTGTTCATGGGTGCAAAGAAAATGAAAATATGCCTTACATGGTAGGTTTTTCTTAAAAAAATGACGTGATATTCCAAATTATATTATCTTTGCAGTTTAGAAAGAATAATAACTAAGAAACAAGAAATATGAAAATCCGCAACCTACTTTTGCTCGCTGTCACTGCGTTGATGTTCGTCGCCTGTACGACCGAGAAGACCGTGCCTTACTTGACCAACATCGACAGCATCCCATCTGCAGCACTTACTTCGGCAACCGCCCACGCTGGTGATTTCACTGTCAAGCCAGGCGATATGTTGCTCATCAACGTATCAGCAACTAACTCAGATGCTGTTAAGCCTTTCAACAAAATCAAATACATCCCAACATTGGGCACTAGCAGTGGCTATAACCTTACAGATCGTTCAACCATGTATTATCTTGTTGATGATTACGGCAACATTGACTTCCCTATCCTAGGCAAGTTGCACGTCGTTGGGATGACAAGAAATGCTATTGAGAACTACATCGCATCACTGATTTATCCAAAATATCTGAATGAGCTCCCAACCATTGAGTGCCGTCTCCAGAACTTCAGAGTTTACTGCCTCGGTGAATTCGGCGGAGGTGGGGTTGTCAATGCCGAGAATGGACGTCTTAATCTTATTGAGGCCATTGCCCAGGCTGGTGACTTAACTCTGCAAGGACGCCGCGACAACATCCTGCTTATCCGCACCGATCCCAATGGACAGCGCACCATCAAGCGATTCAATATCCAGGATGCCAATATTATGGCCATGCCTGAATTTGAGTTGCAACAGAATGACATTTTGTATGTCGAACCCACAGTATACAAGGCACGTGCAGCATGGAGTATGCCCCCCGTCTACTCAACAGCTATCGGTATGCTCGGCACAGCAATGTCACTCATCACATTCATCACTGTGATGGCAAAAAAATAAGGCTTTAGAATCTCAACAATAACCACGGCGGCCCGTTGAAAAAACGGGCCGCTTTTATTATACTGACAAAATGGCAGTTTTTGCTCCTTGGCACAAGTGTTGAGTAGTGTTTCTATGAAGTCTTTACAGACCATAAAAAGCAATGAAAGGAGAAACAACTATATGAATTTCAACAATTTCACAATCAAAGCACAAGAGGTTGTCCAAAAGGCCGTGCAACTGACACGCACCCAGGGCAACCAGGCCATTGAGCCCGAACACCTGCTCAAGGCTGTGATCACCGAGGGCGATGCCGTGGTGCGCTTCATTTTCCAGAAACTGGACATCAATCCAGCCCAAGTGGAAAAGCCGTTGGAGGAGTCGTTGAATCGCCTTCCCCGCGTGAGCGGCGGTGAGCCCTACCTGAGCAACGATGCCAGCAAAGTACTTGAGAAAGCCAACGACATTGCCAGCAAAGGCGGAGACCAGTATGTCACCGTCGAAGCAATTCTGATGGCATTATTTGAGGTTAAGACAAACGTTTCATCTATCCTCAAGGATGCTGGTATGACCCATGACGATCTCAAGGCCGCCATCGACGAACTGCGCAAAGGCAAGAATGCCACATCGCAGAGCGCCGAAGAGCAGTACAACGCCTTAAGCAAGTATGCTATCAACCTCAACGAGCGCGCCCGCCAAGGCAAACTCGACCCCGTCATCGGTCGTGATGATGAGATTCGACGCGTGCTCCAGATCTTGAGCCGTCGCACCAAGAATAATCCCATCCTCATTGGTGAACCTGGAACTGGCAAAACCGCTATTGTCGAGGGATTAGCCCAGCGAATCGTGCGCGGTGACGTGCCCGAGAATCTGAAACGCAAACAGGTCTATTCGCTCGACATGGGAGCCCTCATTGCCGGAGCCAAGTATCAAGGCGAATTCGAGGAGCGCCTCAAGTCGGTCATCAACGAAATCACTCAAGCCGAAGGCGAAATCATCCTGTTCATAGATGAGATCCACACTCTCGTGGGCGCTGGCAAAAACAGCGGCGCTATGGATGCTGCCAATATTCTCAAACCGGCACTGGCCAGAGGCGACCTGCGCAGTATCGGCGCCACAACACTCGACGAGTACCAAAAGTACTTCGAGAAGGACAAGGCCCTGGAGCGCCGTTTCCAGATTGTCATGGTCGATGAACCTGACGAGGAGAGTTCCATCGCTATTTTGCGAGGCTTGAAGGAACGCTACGAGAACCATCACAAGGTGCGTATTAAAGATGACGCCATCATCGCTGCCGTCCAGTTGAGCCAGCGTTACATCAGCGACCGTTTCCTGCCCGACAAGGCTATCGACCTCATCGATGAGGCAGCTGCCAAGTTGCGTATTGAAATGGATAGCGTGCCCCAAGGACTTGACGAAATCTCACGAAAGATTTCCCAGCTCGAGATTGAGCGAGCCGCCATCAAGCGTGACGGCGATGAAGCACGCATTGCAGACCTGGATAAGCAGATAGCCGAACTCAAGGATCGCGAGAGCGACTACAACGCCAAGTGGAAGAGCGAGAAGGAACTCATCAACCATATCCAGCAGAACAAGATCGACATCGAGCAGCTCAACTTTGAGGCTGAACGTGCCGAGCGCAACGGCGACTATGGCCGCGTAGCCGAAATCCGCTATTCGCTCATCAAGCAAAAACAGGACGAGAACGCGCGTTTCCAGGAGCAGTTGCGCAACATGCAGGGCGACAAGGCCCTCATCAAGGAGGAAGTAGATAGCGACGACATCGCCGAGATCGTGTCGCGCTGGACCGGCATCCCCGTAACTAAGATGTTACAGAGCGAAAAGGACAAACTCCTCCACCTTGAAGAGGAACTGCACAAGCGTGTAGTAGGCCAGGACGATGCCATCAAGGCCATCAGTGATGCCGTTCGCCGCAGCCGTGCGGGCCTGAATGATCCTCGCCGTCCCATCGGATCGTTTATCTTCTTGGGCACCACTGGTGTAGGCAAGACCGAGCTGGCCAAGGCGTTGGCCGACTATATGTTCAACGACGAGAACATGATGACACGTATCGACATGAGCGAGTATCAGGAAAAATTCTCCGTGACCAGGCTCATCGGTTCGCCTCCCGGCTACGTGGGCTATGATGAGGGCGGACAATTGACCGAGGCCGTCAGACGCAAGCCGTATTCGGTAGTGCTTTTTGACGAGATCGAGAAGGCCAATCCTGACGTATTCAACGTGTTGCTGCAAGTGCTCGACGACGGACGTCTGACCGACAACAAAGGCCGCACCGTCAACTTCAAGAACACTATCATCATCATGACCAGCAACATGGGATCCAGCCTCATCCGCGAGCGCTTCGAGCACATGACCGATGAGAATCGCAACGAAGTGATTGACCACACCCGCGAGGAGGTGATGGACATGTTGAAGAAGACTATCCGTCCTGAGTTCCTCAATCGAATTGATGAAATCATCATGTTCACACCGCTCGATGAGGAACAGATTCGACAGATTGTCTCCATGCAGATTGAAGGCGTCAAGAAGATGCTGGCCAAGAACGGCATCACTCTCGAAGCTACTGATGCAGCCATCAATGTGCTGGGCAAGGCAGGTTACGATCCTGAGTTTGGCGCACGGCCTGTCAAGAGGGCCATCCAGTCGATGGTGCTCAACCAGTTAAGCAAAGACATCATTGCTGCCCGCGTCAACCGCGACCGTCCCATCATCATCGATGCCAACGGCAATGAACTCATTTTCAGGAATTGATCCTGATTCCCATTCTTTATCAATCGAGGGCAGCAGTCGCCATGACTGCCGCCCTCGTAATTTTGTTATATAGAAATACCGTTAAAACCCTAGGAATTCAGCCGTCATCGCGTCAAGGGGAAGGCCTTTCAGGTCCTTGTCGCTCAAGACCATGTCCGAATGGTCGATGCGCCAATCAATTCCTAGAGCCGGATCATCAAATCGTAACGTTGCTTCACTATGGGGGGCATAAACATTATCTACCTTGTACTGGAACTGGGCCACATCACTCAACACGGCAAAGCCATGGGCAAAACCGCGAGGAATGAACATTTGACGGCCATTCTCGGCACTCAATTCAACCGCAAGATGACGTCCCCATGTAGGGCTGCCATGACGCAGGTCCACAATGACATCCAGGATATGGCCTTGAGAGACACGCACCAGTTTGGCTTGGCTAGCCTCACCACGCTGGAAGTGAAGTCCCCGTACTACGCCATGAGTCGAGAACGACTCATTATCCTGAACAAAATCCACATGTCCCACATGGTTTTCAAACTCATTCTGCTTGAACACCTCGCTGAAATAGCCGCGCTGGTCCCCGAACCTCTTGGGTTCGATGATCCATACGCCCATGATTTCCTGTTCGATAAATGTCATGTCCCGTCGATGTTAGTGAATTAACGTGCAAAGTTAACCATTTTTAGGCACCGTTACAATAGAATTCAAGAAAAAACAAGTAATTTTGCTCCGCAATTCATATCAGCGACACAATGAAGAAGTCTTTACGCAATATCATTCTGTTCGACGACAATGAGGTCAGGAAACAGCTCATGCCATTCACTTACACTCGCCCCACGGCAATGCTGCGGGTGGGCATCACCACCATCGGCGAGAAATGGCAAGCGCTACTTGGCGAAGCCAACTACAGCTACCTCACCGTGCCCTACCTCAAGAAGAAATTCCCTCTGCACGCGCGTCGCAGCTGCAACCTGTTGGTTGCCGGTCACATCATTCCCACCCCTGAGCTGGCTCAGCAAGTGCTCAGCCTGCAACAGGGCGAGGCTCTCATGGTGGGCGAAGAACTCATTGCTTTCAACGGCACGGCCCATGACTATGACGCCCGTCACTACACCAGTGTACAGTTCCCTGAGAATATTCCGCTTATTGTCAGGCATCTATATGACATCTTCATGTTCAACGGTATCGTTCTCCAGCAGGACTTTGAACGCATTACCGCTGGCCGCAAATCGCAGCCCCTGTCGGCGACCAACACCGTCATTGGCGACCCTTCACTCATTTTTATCGAAGAGGGTGCCTACGTCGAGGGTGCCATGCTCAACACCCATGAGGGCCCCATCTACATCGGCAAGGATGTTGAAGTGATGGAGGGCGCATGCATCCGTGGCGGTTTCGCTGCCTGCCATGATGCCAAGGTGCGCATCGGCGCCAAAGTCTATGGGGCAACGACACTGGGTCCCCATTGCAAAATCGGCGGTGAGGTCGAGAATACTGTTTTCATTGGATACAGCAACAAGGCACATGAGGGATTCCTGGGCGATGCCGTCATTGGCGAATGGTGCAATATCGGAGGTGGCACTACAGCCAGCAACCTCAAGAACGACTATGGTGAAATCAAACTCTGGAATTATGCCATCAAACGCTTTGAGCGCACGGGATTGCAATTCTGCGGCCTGTTCATGGGCGACCACAGCAAGATCGGTGTCAACGGCATGATCAACACCGCTACCGTGATCGGTGTCGGCGTCAATATCCATGGTGCAGGCTTCCCCCGCAACTTCGTCGCCTCGTTCCAGGAAGGCAGCGCAGCCGCAGGCTTTAAAAACGTACCGCTCGACACCTTCTACACCATCGCCGAGCGCGTGATGAAACGTCGCAACATCCCCCTCACCGACATCGACCGCGACATCTACAAGGCCATCTACAACATCAGCGACCGCTACAAGTAAACACCACCATCTCCCACAACTTTCCACTCGTTAAATAACGCCTTTAATATAAGTCATGGGGCAAGAACTTGACGGTTCTTGCCCCATGACTTATTTGCTATCAAGGTTACTTGAGGTAGTCGTCGAAGTAGCGGGTGATGCGCTCGTGCAGGTGGACACTCTGGTGGCCTGCCATGTTGTGGCCCTGGCCGGGATATACATAGAAATCGGGCTGGGTGCCGGCTGCGATGCACGCTTTGAGGAAGCTATAGGCGTGTTGGGGCACCACAGTGGGGTCATTCAAGCCGATAATGATCTGCAGACGTCCTTTGAGGTCGGCTGCCTTGTTCAGGAGGCTGGACTGGGCATAGCCCTCGGGGTTGGTCTGGGGGGTATCCATGTAGCGCTCGCCATACATGACCTCATACCATTTCCAGTCAATGACGGGACCACCGGCAACGCCTACCTTAAAGACATCGGGATAATTGGTTATCAGGCTGATGGTCATAAAACCGCCAAAGCTCCAGCCGTGTACACCCAGGCGGTCCATATCGACGTAATTGAGAGTGCGCAAGAATTCCACGCCCTTCATCTGATCCTGCATCTCGACCTGTCCCAAATGGCGGAAAGTAGCCTGCTCAAAGTCACGTCCACGGTTCTCGCTGCCGCGGTTGTCAAGGATGAACAGCACATAGCCGCGCTGTGCCATATAGGTCTCCCAACTGCGGCTGCGCCAGTGCCAGCCAGCGTCCACGTTGTGGGCGTGCGGGCCGCCATAAACATAGACCACGGTGGGATACTTCTTTGTCTCGTCAAAGTCGGTGGGTAATACCAAACGGTAGTAGAGGTCGGTCACGCCATCGGCTGCCTTGATGGTCCCGCAGCGGTACTCGGGCACGGTGTAACCCTGCCAAGGATCGGGAGCGGTAAAGTAGCGTTTCTGCTTATTATTGCGGGTATCGACAATGGCGATGTTGCGGGGCACGTCAGGCTCCTGATAATTGTCGATGAGGTATCGGCCGCTGGCGCTCAATTGGCCGTTGTGCCAGCCCTTGCCGCCCTCGTCAATGCGTGCCATTTCGCCAGTAGTGACATTGACGCGGTAGAGGTTTTGCTGAATGGGGTTGTCGGCATTGGCACTGATGATGACCGACTGACATGCGGTATCAAAGCCGAGCACATCCATGACCACCCAGTTGCCACTGGTAATTTGGGTGATTTCCCTGCCTGTGGTGTCATAGAGATAAAGATGGTTATAGCCATCCCGTTCGCTCCACAGGATGAATTTCTCCTTATCCCAGGGGAGGAATGTTATGGGATGCTGAGGCTCGACATATTTTGGGTGTGTTTCGCGGTAAAGCGAATTGATGCGGTTACCAGTGCGTGCATCGTATGCAACCAGTTCAACCTCATTTTGGTCACGGTTGCCTTCCATCATATAGACGATATCTCCATCAGGATTCCATGAGATATTTGAGAAATAGCGGTCGGTGGGGTCACCAGCCTTGAGATACACTGTATCGCCGGTTGCCACATCCAGCACGCCCACCCACACCAGATGGGATGTCTGGCCCGCCATCGGATACTTCTCAGGAGCGGGCTCAGCAATCACCCGAGTGCTGTCGTCCAGTTCGGGCACGTCAATGAGCGGATAATCGGTGACCATACTCTGGTCCATGCGGTAGAACGCCAAACGGGTTCCCTGCGGGTTCCAGAACAAGCCTCCCTCGATACCGAACTCGTTGCGGTGCACACTTTGTCCATAAACCAATTCACGAGAACCGTCACTGGTTACCTGCCGGGTATTGCCAGAGGCATCGGTGACGAACAGGTTATCCTCGTTGACAAATGCCATGGCACGGCTCTTGTCGTTCCATTCACTGGCCTGCGCACTACCGCAAAGGGGTTGACGCCACTCCACCTTGCCTGTCTTGAAGTTCACGAGCATGAGCTCGTCATTATTCGAGGCCAGCAGCAGCGGTTGAGCCGCATAGGGGAAGGTGACCTGCCTCAGGGACATGATTGACTTGGAACCTGATAATCCCGTGCGTTCATTAAATCTTCCTCGGGTGAACAGCACCTTTTCCTTGCCATTGACAGGATTCACTGTCCAGCAAGTGTCGGCCGTGAGGCGCACCAGCTGGTCTCCCCACCACTTGAGAACCCGGTTCTGGGGAATCATGTTCCTGTAGTTGTTACCGCCAAAGTTCAAGTCCTCCAGCGTAAACTGCTTCTGCGCTGCAATGGGCAACACCATGAGTGCCATGAGCAACAGCGTCATGCCATGTCGTCTTGTCATTTTCATTGTTCAGGTAATGTTATGGTTTTTTATTTTGTCGCAAAGATATGCTTTTCTACCGAGAAAACCTAGACGCTGACCTAAAATCTCATGATATCACCGCCTGGCAAGAATGGCTGAACGGGAAACATTTAGTAATTTTGCCGACATGAACAAGAAACATCTATCAATCATCATTGGTATCGCGATGGCCCTCACGCTAGGCAGTTGCGACAGCCGCGACAAGGGCTTTGACTATGTGCTGAACGTCACCCTTGACAATCATCAGCATCACGACAGCGCCACCTTGCTGGTGCTGGAAGAGGAGTATCACCAGTTGAGGCTGTGCGGAACCGCACATAATGACGGAGGCACCTTCATTTTCACTGGACAGACCGACAAGCCCAAAGCGGCCCTGATACGCTGGGACAACGATTCGGTCACCCCCTTTTACCTGGTGTTGGAAAGCGGCACCACCAACGTCAACATCAAGAACGGCTCTTGGGACATCACAGGCAGCCCTCTCAACAGTGCATACCTGCACTACATCAACCGCCGTAACGGCATCATGGACGCACGCATGGCCACCTGGCACGAGTACCTCAAGATGGCGGCCGACTCATCGCTCAAGCGCGATGACGAGCAACGCATGGTGCGTCAGGACAGCCTGCTCAACGACTCACTGCAGCACCTCACCCTTGAGTATATCAATCGTGGGGATGCCGTGGGACGCATCATCCGCGAGCGTTATGCCAGCCAGCTCGACCAAGAACACATGCGCCAGCTCAAATAGCCATTATTCATCCCTCCCACCTATAAAAGAATCTCCCCGCCGGCTCAATGCCAGCGGGGAGATCTTTTCAGTCAATTAACCGTTTCCGGTTTCTGCAATTACTTCTTAACGATGAGTTCGCAGATCGAAACGCGGTTCCAGCTGAGCTCCTCGAACATGTCGGTAGTACCGCAACCCTTAGCGTTGATGCGGTTGGGCTCAATCTTGTACTTGTTGATCAGCATGTTCTTAACAGCCTCGGCACGGCCATCAGCAAGACGGATGTTGTTGTCCTGGGGACCTTCGGTCGAAGCATAACCCTTGATGTCAACAGTAGCCTTGGGATTGTTCTTCAGATACATGGCAACGCGCTCAACATTAGCCTGCTGGTCAGGAGTAATGTTGGTCTTGTTAACCTTGAAGTGAACGAGAACATTCATGTACTGAGCGGTCTTGTCGATAACCTCGGTCTTGGTCTCGGGCTTAGCCTTGCGGGCAGCGTCGAGATCGCGCTGGAGCTGCGAGTTGCGTGCGTTAGCGGCGTCGAGGTCACCCTGCAGGCCGTTGAGCTGGCCACGCAGACCGTTGATCTGACCATTGAGAGCGTCGATGTCATCCTGGCTGTACTTGTAGGGGCAGAAAGTGATGTAACGCTCGCCGTTGCTACCCTTGAAG
>CACYAW010000010.1 GCA_902772455.1 uncultured Bacteroidales bacterium | reverse complement strand
TCGCGTGGGGCTCGAACCCACGACCCCATCCTTAAAAGGGATGTGCTCTACCTGCTGAGCTAGCGAATCTCCCAAAAAGCGGTGCAAAGGTATAGCAAAAAACTGTACCAGCCAAATAATTTGTCCGATTTTTACGCTTCAGCCACAAGCTTGCAGATTTCGATGATGGTCTGCATCGCTTTTTCCATCGAGGGGATGGGCACATATTCGAAGCGGCCGTGCATGTTCATACCGCCTGCAAAGATGTTGGGGCAGGGCAGGTTCTTGAACGACAACTGAGCACCGTCAGTGCCGCCACGGATGGGTTGCACCTTGGGCGTGACGCCGGCATTCTCCATAGCCTGCTTGGCGATGTCGATAATGTTCATCACCGGCTCGATCTTCTCGCGCATGTTGTAGTACTGGTCCTTGATCTCACAGGTGGCGCAGTCGGGGAACTCGCAGTTGATTTTGCGGCACAGGTGCTCGATTTCGCGCTTGCGGCTCTCGAAGCGGTCACGGTCATGGTCGCGGATGATGTAGCTCAACGTGGTCAGCTCTACACTGCCCTGCATGCTGATGAGGTGATAGAAGCCCTCATAGCCCTCGGTGTGCTCGGGGGTCTCCCAGCGAGGCAGCATGGTGGCAAACTGCAAGGCAACGCGCATCGAGTTCAGCATCTTGTGCTTGGCGGCTCCGGGATGCACGTTCAGGCCCTTGAAGGTGATCTTGGCACTGGCAGCGTTGAAGTTCTCATACTCCAGCTCGCCCACGGCACCGCCGTCCATCGTGTAAGCCCAGTCGCAGCCGAACTTCTCCACGTCAAAGTGGTGTGCGCCCAAGCCGATTTCCTCGTCGGGGTTGAAGCCCACGCGGATGTTGCCGTGCTTTACCTCGGGATGCTCCTGCAGCCACTCGACAGCGCTCAGGATCTCGGCGATACCGGCCTTGTCGTCAGCGCCAAGCAGGGTGTCGCCACTGGTGACGATGAACTCCTGGCCGACATAGTCGTTCATCTCGGGGAATTGTGCCGGGTCGAGCACGATGTTGGCCTCTTCGCTCAAGACGATGGGTGCTCCCTCATACTTCACGATGCGTGGCTTCACGTCGTGGCCGCTCATGTCGGGCGCCGTGTCCATGTGGGCGATGAAGCCGATGGTGGGAACAGCCTTGTCGGTGTTGGCGGGAAGGGTGGCAAACAGATAGCCGTTATCATCGAGCGAGATGTCGCTCAGGCCCATGTCGTGCAGTTCTTTTTCCAGTTCCTTGGCAAACACCATCTGACCTGGGGTAGAGGGTGTCAGGTTCGTGAGTTCATCACTCTGGGTGTCAAACTTCACATACTTCAAAAATCGGTCAACTAATTTAGTCATAGTGTGATATTCTATTGTTAATGGTTATATTTCTTTTCAACTCACAAAGTTAGCAATAAAACCTCAAAAAAGCCATACAAAATCCACAAAAATTGTGGATTTTTGCACGGCTCTTTCTCAGCTTCTTTGTCAGAGTATTGCGAGCCTTAGGCTCGCTGTCGCAGTCACGGCTGTAAGGCGATTGCCCGTGCCAGGGCGTTCATCTCACGGCATCGCTCTTGGGTTAGTGGCTGGTAGTCGTTGTGGTGTGCATTCTTGGAGATTAGCAATACCTTGCCTGCTGCACAGGCATCGAATAGCTTTCCGCCGGGCTTTGACATCTCTGAGAAGCCGTTGTCAGTGATGAGGATGATGGGGACTCCCGCCTCGAGTGCCCTGTTCATGATGGCTTTCTCGCCTGGGCTGATGGCGGGAGAAACAAGAACGGCTCCTTGACAGAGCAGCCTGTCCCCTTCGCGCGCTATTTCTTCATCATTCAAGCGTCGTGAACAGTAAACCTGCAATATGGATGGGTACTGCAAAAGCTGATGGTTGCCCATCGCGGTTACTGCGGCGCCTGCAATCGTGAGATGATGGGAGACAGTGAAGAACTCGTGATGCTGTCGTTTTATCCACAGGCGGCGAGGGTTATCGTTAATGTAGGCTTTCCAGCGGTCAAGTTGGCTTTTGCCCCGAAGCACGCCATCGGTGTAGCCGGGTTCCCATAAAGGCACGGGTTGCCCCAACTCCCTGACTGCCCTGTTGCAGCCAACCTTGAAGCCAGTGATGACTTTGCCCAGATGCACAGGCAATGGCTCAGCGACAAACAGGATGCCGTGCAAGTTGTCGGGCATTACGGTAAGAGCCAGCACTTTGATTTGAGGATAGTAGCGGGGAATGCCCAACCACTCGTTCCTCACGCTCTCGCCCAGCGGCGACAGGTTCACCCACGGCTGAGGATGGCTGCTGTCGGGCCCGCATAGGGTTCCTAACCGCGGCACACGCTTATCAACGCACAAGGTGATCAAGTAGATGCCACGGCCATAATAGTCATGCTCAACCATCCGTCGCTTCATCGACGGAGTGGCATCCACGTTGGGATGGTTCCGTGACCATTGCTTGCGCCCCTCGTTGCGCTTGTCGTCCATTTCTTGTCAATAATAAAGCGAGCCAGAGGCTCGCAATACCCCGACGGTTCCGTCCCGGTCGTTCAGGCCGTTGAGGTATTGCGAGCCTTTGGCTCGCTTATGGTTTATTACTTCGCGACTTTCTCGAGGCGCTTCATCATGGCGAACATGAAGATGGCGGCGACGAGACAGACGCCCAGGAACACGCACCAGCATACCCACAAGGGTACCTTGCCCCACAGGGCGCCACCCACAAGTACCAGCTGGTTGCCCAGTGCGGTCGATACAAACCAACCACCCATCATCGCTCCCTTATACTTGGGAGGAGCCACCTTGCTGACGAACGAGATGCCCATGGGCGAGAGCAACAGCTCACCGAAGGTCAGCACAAGATAGACGCTGATGAGCAGGTTGGGCGTCACGTCAGCCACATGCTTGCCGACGAGGTTGCCACTGGCATCCTGAACCTGTTCGGGCATGGGCAGACCTACCGAGGCAAACGCCATGATGGCATAAGCGATGGCGGCAACAACCATACCATAAGCGATCTTGCGTGGTGCCGACGGCTCCTTGCCTTTGCTGGCCAACCAGCTGAAGATGGCCATCGATACTGGTGTCAAGGCCACCACATAGAAGGGGTTGAACTGCTGGAAAATCGGAGCAGCGATGTCGATGCTGCCAGTGGTGCGGGTGTACTTGTAGTACAGGATGCCCAATGCGGCCAGGATAATGGCGCCCGAGATGCCCTTGGCCTTGGCGGTCTTGCTCTGGAACAACGAGAATCCGGCATAAACGATAAAGATGATCAATACCAGATTCCATACGTCAAAGGCCATGCTTTCCAGGCCGCTCGACGTGTTGGCGGTGAACTCGTCAGCGAAGAAGGTCAGTGATAGACCGTTCTGGTGGAATGCCATCCAGAAGAAAACGACCACAGCAAATACAAGGCACAAGGCGATGATACGTGCTTTAGTGTCCTCTTTGCTCAATTCGGGCTCTTTGATGTTGTTGGCTTCATCCTTGACGGCATCCTTCTTGCCACCCTCGCAGTGACGGAACGTGCTGCGGAAGGCATAGTAAATGGCAATCGAGAGCACCAGCGAAACACATGCCACAGCAAAGGAGAAGTGGTATGCGTCGTTGGACGAGAAGCCCCATACGGTCTCGGCATACTCCTTGATCTTGACAGCTGCTGTCGGTGCGAACAGGGCACCGATGTTGATGGCCATGTAGAAAATCGAGAAGCCAGAGTCACGCTTAGCGGCATAGCGGGTGTCATCATACAGATTGCCCACCATCACCTGCAGGTTGCCCTTGAAAAGGCCTGTACCCAGGCCAATGAGCAATAGCGCGCCAATCATCACGATCAGAGCAAACGTGTTGCCGCCCAGAGGAACGGCCAAGAGCAGATAGCCCAGGAACATGATGATGATACCGATGGTCACCATCTTGCCAAAACCGAATTTATCGGCCATCCAACCGCCAATCAACGGGAGGAAATACACTACCATCAGGAACGAACTGTAGATGGTGCCTGCAACGGCTGGCGACAAACCATAGTTGGCCCTGAGGAAGAGGGCGAACACGGCAATCATGGTGTAGTAGCCAAAGCGCTCGCCCGTGTTGGCCAATGCCAACGCGAATAGTCCTTTAGGTTGTCCTTCAAACATAGTTTAATGTCTTTTTTATTAGAGAATCTAGAAAATCTAGTTGTTCTAGATTCCCTAGATTCTCTATAGGGTTAATGTGTTATAATGCGGTTTTGGATTACTTGTCGCTGGTGACACGCTCGAGCCACTTAACCATGGCGAGCATGACGGCCATCGAAATCAGGCAGACAACGATGAACACGCCCCAGCACTGCCACAACGGAATCTTGTTGTACATGATGGTACCGATGGGCAGCAGCATGTTGCCGACAGCCGTAGTACCCAGCCACAGACCCTGGCACAGACCGAGCATGGTCTTGGGAGCCACCTTGGACACGAACGACAGACCCAGCGGCGAGATGAACAGCTCAGCGACGGTCAGCAGGAAGTAGGTAACAATCATTACCCACCAGCCGGCCTTCATGCCCATCTTGGTGTCGGCATCGAGCAGCTTGAACTCATCACCCGAGGGATAACCGGCGGTGTAAGAGTAAATAGCCAGGAACAGATAAGCCATACCGGCGATGCACATACCGTAAGCGATCTTGCGCGGGGTGGAGATTTCCTTGCCGCGTTTGCTCAGGGCACCGAAGATCAGCATGATGATCGGGGTGAGCACGATCACGAAGAACGGGTTAACGGCTTGCCACAACTCGGCGGGCAGCTGGTCACTCTTGACGAAGTCGCGTGCGAAGAACGACAGTGTCACGCCGTTCTGGTGGAACGAGAACCAGAAGAAGATCACAACGCCGAGCACTGCAAACAGGGCATACAGACGCTGTCTGAGCTCCTTGGCCATGGATCTCTTCTCCTCGGGAGTCAGCTCAACCGAAGCAGCAGCAGTCTTCTTGCCGGGAGTGGGGAAGAGGCCGCGCTTGGCGATAAAGATGCTCAGCGAAATCAGCATGGCGATAACCGATGCGATGAAGGCAAAGTGAACACCCTGGTTGAACACCTCGAGATAGCTCTGGCATGCTTCGGGAGAAGCGCCACCGTTCACGCCTGCCTGGGTGAGGTAGGTCTGTAGGTTGGCCATCTGGTCGCTAGGGATGGTGCCGTCGATGTACTTGTGGCACAGGGCTGGCAGCTCGGCTACATAGGTGAAGCCGTGACGGCCCAGCCACCACTTGCGCAGGAAGGGTGCAATGAACGGAGCCAGCAAGCCACCGATGTTGATGAAGACATAGAAAATCTGGAAACCGGCGTCGCGGCGGCCCTTCATGGCCTTGAGTTCCTCTTCGGATTTGCCAGCGGCGGCGGCATCGGCCTCCATGTCATCATACATCTGTCCCACGATGGCCTGCAGGTTGCCCTTGAACAGACCGTTACCGAAGGCGATCATCACCAGTGCCACGCAGGTGAGCACGAGCAGCATGGTCATCGTGCCTGAGGTGGCGGTGATGGGGATGGCCAGGGCGGCATAGCCGAGTGCCATGATGATGATACCCGTCATGATGGTGCCCTTGTAGTTCTGGGTGCGGTCGGCAATGATACCGCCCACGAGGCTCAGAATGTAGATGGCAGCCAGGAAAATTGAGTAAATCAGGGCCGCTTTGTCATCGGCTAGACCGAATTTCGAGCACAGGAACAGCGACAGCACGGCTGCCATGATGTAGTAGCCGAAGCGCTCGCCCATGTTACTCAAGGCGGCAGGGATTAGACCCTTGGGATGGTTTTTAAACATAATTTTGTTTTGGTTGATTGGTTAATATTAATAATGTGATTTGATTGTCGTTTTAACAGCCGCTATGCTCGCGTGCCTGATAGGCGATGGCATAGGCGCGGATCTGCTTAACCATAGCCAGCAGACCGTTGCTGCGGGTGGGGGAGAGGTGCTCCCTCAGACCGATGCGCTCGATGAAGTAGAGGTCGGCATCCAGCACTTCCTGCGGTGTGCAGCCGTCGAGCACGCGCACAAGCATCGAGATGATGCCCTTGACGATGATGGCGTCGCTGTCGGCCTGCAGTCGCATCTTGCCCTCGGTGTAATCGGCCTGGAGCCACACGCGGCTCTGGCAACCGTCAATCAGGTTGTCGGCGGTCTTGTATTGCTCGTCCAGTGCTGGCATGGAGTTGCCCATGTCGATGATGACCTGATAGCGGTCCATCCAATCGTCCAGACCCTCAAATTCCTCAATGATTTCGTCTTGTCGTTCGTTGACTGTTGACATGAAATATGGTAATGTTTTGGTTTAACCTCCAAAGTTAGGCTTTTTTTTTGAGATAGGATGCCAATAGCCCCATAAAAATGCTTTTTCAATCAAAAAACAAGTCCTGCCAGCGGGATGCCGGCAGGACTTGATAGTGTCTCGTCTGCTTGACGGAATTAATAGAAGTCAATCAAGCGTTTCTTTACCTTGGTCGCCTTGGACAAGATGTTGAACATGGTACGCGCGTTAGAGAATACCTGTGCACCACGGCTCTGGTTGTAGCGGTTTGCCAACTCTTCCTTGGTGGGCTTGTAGTCGGACTTCTCCTGCTTTACAACCTGGTAAACAAACATGGCGTGCTCACCCTTGGTGGGACCCTGCAGGGCGCCCTGCTTGGCAACCGACATGCGGCCGATAAGACCGGGCTCGCTACCCAGCTTGGGATCGCTGTTCTTGGAGAACACAATGTTTACAGTGTCAATCTGGGTACCCAGAGCGGCAGCATAACCGGCCAGGTCTTTAGCCTTGCCTTGGTACTGCTTCACCAGAGCGTCACCCTTCTTGCTGCTGCGAATGCGGGTTTCCAGCAGATCCTTGATATCAGGATAGGTGTAGGGGGCGTAACCATCCTCATAGATACCATCGACGGCAACTGCAAGCAGCACGTCGTTGTTGTCGCTGAAGATAGGCGATACCATGTCCTGCTTGTTGTCAAATGCCCACTTGATAGCCTTGCGGCTGTCCTTAATGGCGCTCTGACCGTAAACACCCAAACCAAGTTGAGCGGTGCTCGGAGTGATCATCTCCTCTACGGCGTTGTAGCCGGCCTTGGCAGCATTCTCAGCAAAGCTCTTGGCGGTCTTGTTCTTGTTCAGGAAGTCCTGGAACTTGTCACGCAGCTGGTCGCTGGTCTTGGTGCTGGCATAGGCGTCATAGCTGACGGTAGCCACCGTGTAGAAGGTCTTGGCGGGCTTCTTGCTGTCAACGCGCATCAGAGTTGCGCCTTGCTCAGCGCTCATGTAGGTGAAGTAGGTGCCGGGAGCAGCGTTGGCGATCTTAACCTTCATCGAGTCGGGAGCGTTGTAGATGCGCTGCCACTCGTTGGTCTTACCGTCAACCTTCTGTGCATTGGCCTTCTTCAGCTCGTCAAGAGACTTGCCGCTGTTGAGCTGATCCAGGATGCTCTTCTGGAACTTGGCATCGCCCTGGGCGATCACGTAGCTCAGCTCTACCGAGTCGAGGCTCACTTCCTTGTTGATGAGCTTGTACATCACGTGGTGGTTACCAACGGTGCTGTCGCGGTGGGTTGCACCCAGCTGTGCGCCAGCAAAGAGGTCACGCACCTTAACGGGCATGTCTTTCTGAACCATCTTGGCAGTGTCGATCTTAACAGTACCCAGCAGACGCACTGAGTCAATGCCGCGACCCTTCTGCAGGGCGATGTAAGCGGCGTCAGCGATCTTGTTGGCAGCTGCGATATCCTCGGCACTGGGCTCGATGTTCACGGCGATGTAGTGAAGTGCGCAAACTTTGTCGTCCATTTTGAACATGGGTTTGAGCTTCTCCCACTCAGCCTTGAGTTCAGCATCACTCACGGGATACTTGTCGTCGGGCAGGGTTGCGTAGTCCTTCTTGACAAACGTGATGACGTTGGTCAGCGACTCGTTAGCCTGTACCTGAGCAAGATCCAAGTTGTTAGGCTGCATGCAGCCTGCCAGCAGCGTCTGCAGCTTGGCGAACTTGTATTGCTTGATGAGATCGTCTTTGAGTTTGTTCCACTGGTTGCGCAACTCAGCCACCTGATTGTCTTGAACGCCTTGCTTGCCGGGATTCATGATGAAATCATACAGCTCGGCAGGGCTCTTGGCACCCACCTGCTGGGCAAACTGTACCACCATGGGGGCGGCATTCTTGCCAATCATCAGCTCGCTGATTTCGCTGTCACTGACCGAGATACCTAACTTCTTGTACTCCTGCTCAAGGAGTTTCTCGTTGATCATCTCGTCCAGCACCTGCTGCTGACGCACGGCGGCGTCAATCTGCTTGTTGTTCTGCTGGTCGTCAGCGGCTTCTTGCTCCACGCGGCGCTGGAAAGCCATAATGTCAATTTTCTCATTGCCGACTTTTGCGGTTGCGCTGTTGCCTCCGGAACGTCCGATGGCCTCGACACCCACCTCGATAATGAAAGCGAGCAGTGCGGCACCGATCACGATGGCAAGGATCTTTTTCCTCTGCCTAATTTTCTCTAATGTAGCCATTTACAATTATTATTATTATGTTCTTTCTTTCAATTTTAGGGCTTTTAGCCAAAAAACCTCGCAAAGGTAGTTATTTTTTATATACTGGCAAAAAACTTACCGTTTTTTTCGCTTTTTCTTCGTTGGGGCAGCATTTTGGGGCGTGGACTCGGATGTCGTGCAACATGCTGATAGGTAACGGGTCGGTATGCGTCTTGGCCCGATTGCGGCGGCGGCCTTGACCGCATTATAGATTTTTAGGATTATTTTTGATGTGTACAAGGTGTTATGTGGCAATTTATCGCTAAATTTGCAGTTAATATTAGTGTGAACGGCATCGGGCGGCCCCGGCCAGGGACGCTCCAAGTCTAAAGGAAATAACAAAGAAACTACAAGATATGGCTAATTTTAAGAAAGTCTTAATGTCAGTGCTTGTGGCGGCTCCCGTCGTGGCGGTGGCCCAGCCTGGCGTGATGAACAGCGAAGCTGCCGGCTATCTGGAGCGCGGCAAGCTGATGTATGAATCCCACAACTATGTGGGCGCGATCGACCAGCTTGAGCATGCCAAACAGTTACCCGCCGACGCGTCGTTGCGTGAACAGGCCGACTACTACATCGCCTTGAGCCGCTTTGAGCGTGGCGATGAGGGAAGTCTTGTCGCCTTGCAGAGGTTTATCGAACAGTATCCGGCCTCGATGTTTGCCATGGAGGCTCAGATGAAGGTCGGTAACTACTACTTCTATCGTGGACAGTGGGAAAGCGCCCTATGGAGCTATTCTCTCGTGCGCAACAGGTCGCTGGACCTCAACAGTGATGAGGACCTGGAGTACCGCCGGGCCTACTGTAACCTGCGTCTGGGCAACTACCGTGAGGCCGAGCGCCAGTACCACGAGCTGGACAGGAGCAGCCGCTATGCCGGTGCCAGCGAGTTCTATAAAGCCTATTTGGACTATGCCCAGGGCGATTATGACGAGGCGAGTGCCAAATTCAGCCGCATCCCCGAGAACTCTGAGCTGGGTTACCAGTCGCAGTACTACCTCACGCAAATCAGTTACAACAAGAAACGTTATAACGACGTCATCACAGCCGGTAAGGACCTGCTTGCCCAGCAAGGTAACGACTACTTTGACGCTGAGTTGAACCGCATCGTCGGTGAGAGCTACTATCATTTGGGCAATGACCGTGAGGCCCGCACCTACCTGCGCCGTTATCTTGACAATCCCGAGGGTGAGCCCTATCGCACTGCCGCCTATACCATGGGTGTGCTCGACTACCGCGACGGCAACTATCAGGCTGTTGTGGACAATATGCTTCACGTGACCGATGGCAGCGACGCCCTGGCTCAGAGCGCCTATCTGTACCTGGGACAGGCCAAACGTCAGCTGGCCGACATCAACGGCGCCAACATGGCATTCCAGCAGGCGGCGATGATGGACTGTGACAAGAGCGTCAAGGAGACCGCCTATTACAACTACGCCGTCGGCGTGAGCAAGGGCGCCCGCACTCCTTTTGACAAGAGCGTGGACCTGTTTGAGAACTTCCTCAACGAGTATCCCAATTCGCGTTATAAAGACAATGTGGAGGGTTATCTTGTTGATGCCTACATGAATACCACCGACTACCAGCGTGCGCTCACGAGTATCGAGCGCATCAAAAAGCCCGGCGCCAAGGTGCTCAAGGCCAAACAGAACATTTTATATAATATGGGTGTTCAGGCGTTGGCCAACAACCGCAACAAGGAAGCCGACGGTTACTTCAAGCAGGCCATCGCAGTGGGTAATTACGACAAGACCGCCCTTAACGAGAGTCGCTTGTGGCTGGCCGAGGCCGAGTACCGCGAAGGTAATTATACCGAGGCCGTCAAGCAGCAGCAGGAGTATGTCAATGCGATCAGCAAGGATGACGAGAACTATGGAATCGCCCAATACAACCTGGGCTACAGCCTCTATGGCCAAAAACGCTATGCCGAGGCCAAGTCTGCCTTCCAAAACGCCGTTGCGAGCAAGCAGCTGAGCAACGACCTGCTTGCCGATGCCTATAACCGCATTGGTGACTCACAGTACTATGCGCGCGACTTTGCCGGGGCACAGCTGTCCTATGACCGGGCAATGCATCTCGACAAGAGCGCCAGCGGGGACTACTCGATGTACCAGAAAGGCATCATGATGGGCCTTAGCCGTCAGTATGCCGATGAAATCAACCAGATGGACGCCCTCATCGCCGCCTATCCCAAGAGCGAGTTGGCTCCACAAGCAATGCTGGAGAAGGGTAACGCTCAGGCACTGTTGGGCAAGAACAACGAAGCCCTCAATACCTATGCCACCCTGCTGAAAAACTACCCCAAGAGCGTTGAAGCACGCAGGGGTCTCTTGCAGACCGCTCTGGTCAACAAGAGCATGGATAAGGAAGAGGCCGCCATCGAGGCTTACAAGAAGGTCATCAAGCAGTATCCCACTAGCGATGAGGCCCAGGCCGCTGCCGAGGACATGAAACTCATCTACGCCGATCGCGGACAGTTGTCCGAATTCAGCAAATTCCTGAACAGCGTGCCCAATGCGCCCAAAATCGATGTGAACGAGGTCGAACGACTCACCTTTGAAGCTGCCGAGAAGGCCGCCATCGACACCCGTCCCAACATCGACAAGATGCAGCAGTACCTCAAAGACTATCCTTCAGGCGCCTATGTGGCCAAGGCTTATTATTATATCGCACGCTACCACTATGGCAAGGGCTCCTATAATGATGCCCTCACAGCCATCGACAAGGCTCTGCAGACCGGTGGCGACGCCTCTTATGCCCAGGACGTGTTGGCCATGCGCAGCGACATCCTCAGCCGCCAGGGCAAGCTTGACCAGGCATTGCAGAGTTACAAGGAACTGGCCGAGCGTGCTACCAGCGATGACAACCGCACCCTGGCACAACTGGGAGCCATGCGCGTTGCCAAGCAGATGGGCAACTGGAACGAGGTAAGGCTCATCGCCGGTAACCTGCTTGACCGTGGCGGACTCACCGCCAACGAGGAGAAAGAGGTCACCCTCGACCGCGCCCTCTCTCTGGCTCAGGTAGGCAATACCGCCGAGGCCGAGGCCGCTTTCCGCAGCCTGGCCAAGGATCCCACCAGCGAGTATGGCGCCCAGGCGACCTATGAACTGGCACGGATGCAGTATGAAATGGCGAACTACAAGGGTGCCGAGCAGACGATTAACGCACTCATCGACAAGGGTACGTCCCACTCCTACTGGCTTGCCAAGTGCTTCATTACCCTGGCCGACGTCTATTACAAGCAGGGTAACGTTTCTCAGGCCCGTGAATACCTCCAGAGCCTCAAGACCAGCTATCCCGGCAAGGAGAAGGAAATCTTCAACGAGATTGATTCGAGACTCAACAAGTGGAAAAGCGGTAATGCCGCTTCCACCAGTAACTCCAGCACCGACAACGGTAAGAAAAAGAGTACTAAGTCCAAGGATTAAACCACTGTAGCATCACACATTATATATATTGTAAAGATGAAGATGAAAATGAAAAAGAAGATATATCTTGCCATGCTGATGGCGGCATTTACCCTTACTGGCGTCAACGCTCAAGACAATCAGTCCTTGAACAAGGAAATCACTCTTGAAAAGGACATTGCGCCGCTTGAGAAGAAGGCTATCAAGAAAAACGAGCTACCCAAGGTCAAGAAACCCGTCACCACGGGACAAAAGACGCAATTGGGCTACAGCGACCTCACATCACCCATCGATGTGCCCACCACGATTCCCACGTTGCTGCCCTACGGCTACCGCACGGCGCACAACTTCAGCGACAAGCGGGGGTATATCGATTTGGGTGCCGGCACTCAGGCCAACTTCAGGCTGGACTTTGGCTACCGCATCATTGATGCCGAGCGCGAGAAGCTGGGCGTGTGGCTCAACCACAACAGCACGTGGGCTGGCAAGAACTCGAGCAAAGTCGTCAATGTGAAGGGCAATCGCCTGCAGCAAAAGTTCAACGATAATGCCTTAGGCGTGGATTACAGCCGCTGGATTGGCAACGGCACGCTCTCGCTGGGCGCGCAATTCCACGTGGACAACTATAATCATTACGCGGGCTGGAAATCTCTTGATGCGGTTGCCGTGGCCGATGACGGAATGGCCGATTTTTACAGTGTTACCCCTCCGTATAACTGGGAAAGCGAGAAGCAGACTTTCCTGGATTTCAACGTCAATGCCGGTTGGGCAAGCCAATTCATGCTCCGCGACAACCCGTTGCGCTACAACGTGAAGTTGCAATATGGCCATGCGGCCTATGACAAGCCCTTCAACGACATGTACAATCATGGCGCACACGACAACTGGGGCAACTTGATCTTGAACGGCAACTATGACATCAATGAGCTCAATACCGTTGCCCTGTCCATCAAGGGTGAGTACCTGCGCAGGGGCACAAAGGCCAAAACTGGTAGTATCTATGACAAGTTTGACGAGGTCGGCATGATCACTTTCTCGCCGGTTTATACCATCCGTGGTGACATGTACAAGCTGCAATTGGGCGTGAACGCTCATGTCTCCTTCAGTGATGGTGCCCGATTGCGTTTCTCGCCCAACGTGCGTTTCAACCTTGCGCTGGTCGATGGCTTTACGGTTTATGCCAACGCACTGGGTGGCAAGTTGCTGGGCTACCGTGTGCCCACGCATTACGCCAACCACCGCTATGACGACCCCTTGCTGATGTACGGCAGCATCTATACACCGCTCGATGCAGAATTCGGCTTCAAGATCGGTCCATTCCAGGGCTTGAGTGCCAAGGCGTCAGTGGGCTATGCCATCGTCAAGAAACAGCCGGGTATCTGGTATCTTGCTAATTCCGATGAGGTTCCCTTGCTTGCCCTGATGTCAGGACTGCGCAGCACTTATCTCGTTATCGATGCCAAGGGCTACTGGATGGGTGCGGAGCTTAGCTACAAGTACCGCTCGCTCATCGAGGCAACGGCAAGCATCAAGTATGCTCCCCATGACGATGAGTTCTATGCCAGCGATAAGCACTACAATAACTATAAGTTGGGCGTGGACCGTGCTTCCACCGTGGGCAATTTTGACCTCAAGGTTAATCCCTGGCGTCCCTTGTCGCTCAATGTGGGCCTTGAGTACCGCGGTGGCCGTATGGCACTGTTCGGCAACCAGCCTTACATCGTTGATACCCCTGACGGCGAAGAATATGGAGGCAACAGCAGTTATGAGTTTGTCAAGATGGACGATGTCGTCAATCTGCATGCCGGAGCCAATTACCGCATCAACAGCACTGTTGGCGTGTGGTTGCAGGCCCACAACCTGCTGAACCGCCGATATGACATCCTCTTCGGTCATGGTGCACAGCGCATCGGATTCATGGGCGGTGTTTCCCTCAATTTCTGATCACACCCCCAGAGAAATGAACAGCGTGGCACGGGAAATGCTCCTGTGCCACGCTGTTATTAGATAATCTAGAGACTCTAGGATATCTAGAGGAATGGCTGATTAAGGCAGGGTGGGCAGGGCGTCGCTGTGCTGCATGAAGGCCTCGGCAGCGTTGCAGCGGCACTCGAGGCCGCGGAATTTCTCCATGGGGCCGTGCCACTCGTAGATGTCCTCCATGTGCTGGCTCACATGGCAGTTGCAGGCCTGGTGCTTGCGTTCCAGCACGCTCTCGATGTTGACCCAGTGGGTGGGGTGGAACATCTGGCTTTGAGTGCCCGACATGGCCTCGAAATAGAACAGCTTGAAGCGGCGGTCCAGGCGTCGCCATGCGTCCATCACGAGGATGCCGCAGCAGGCATGGTCGCGGTGGCCGTCAAGTGGCCAGTGGGTCATCACGATATCGGGATTCTCGCGGTCGATGAGTTCGCGCATTTCCTTGTACCGGTCCAGGTTGACCTCGGTGTTGCCATCTACCTGGCTCATGAAAATGTGGCGCGCTCCCGTCACCTTGCAGGCATTCTCGCTCTCCACCACACGGACGGCTGCTGCCTCGCTGTGACTCATGCCCGCGATGCCCGCTTCGCCGCGTGTAAGATAGACGCACACCACCTCATGGCCCGCTTCGGTGAGCAGGCACATCGTGCCTCCGCAGCAGGTTTCCGGGTCATCGGGATGAGCACCGATGGCCAGCACTTTAAGGCGCCGCTTGGGATTCGTGCTGTCATTGGTGTTGCCTTGGGCACTGACGCCCACGGGTATTCCCAGCACCGTGGCTCCCACGGCTGCTGCCCCCGTCATTTTGATCATTTCTCGTCTATTCATATCTTTAACCTTTAACCATTATCCTTTAACCATTAACCTTTAACCATTATCCTTTAACCATTAACCTTTAACCATTATCCTTTAACCATTAACCTTTAACCTTTAAACTCTAAACTCCAACTCCTTACCGTTCTCATCGATGATGATGTCGTGGGCGGTATACCAGATGCGTCCCTCGATGTCACTACCCATACCCATGGCCTGCAATTTGGCGATATACTGCTTCACCTGGCGGCAGTAGCGACGGTCGTTGCGCTGTCCCGTCTTGTAGTCGATGACCAGCAGGCGGCCGTCGGGACGGCGCACAATGCGGTCCGGACGCAGGTTCTCAATGCCATCTGGCTCATCGCTGGAGGCAGTGGTGATGGTGCGCTCGCTATAGATTTTGTTGGACGGGTCAAACCACGCGTACACGCGGCAATGTTCATCCATGATGGGGCTTATCACATGGGCCTTGACGCTATCCATATTGCACAGGTCGTCCTCGTTTTCGGTGATGGTTCCGCGTTTGATGCCCTGTGTGATGACGCGTTCCACATCGTTGCGGTCACCGATGCGGCTCATGAGGCTGTGAAGCCTGATGCCCGCCTTGATGTTTGAGCTGGAGGCATTCTCCACCCTGACGCGCAGCTCGGGCGGGATATCACTCACGGTATATTGCGTGATGGGAACATCGTCCACTGTCAGGTTCAGGTCTTTTTTGTTCTGGGATTGCTTGAATGCGGCAATCTCGGCCCCGGAGGACAACTCGCCATATTCAAACCAGTCGTTCATCGGGTTCCCATCCATGACCACGGGATGCATCCGCTCGCATGACGAGGCAAAGCCGGTGAGCAACGGTTTCAAGTCGTTGTGGCTGTTGCGGTCGCGGTTCGTGCCGCAAAAGATGTGCATCTCGATGCACGGACGTGTCATCGCCACATAGGTCTTATTGAGGTTGTCGATGGTGGCATCGGTGATGCGTTTGGCCACAAAGTCGCGCAGCTTGCCGCCGATAATCCCCTGCTCGATGAGTTGGGAGGTCGTGTTTGCGTCGATGCGCAACAGCGGAGGCACATCTCGGGCTTGAGGCGGCTCATTATTGCCGGGCAGTGTGCTCATGGCATCGACGAAATCCTCTCGCGATACCCAATACTTGTCCTCGCGGGCATTGCCGTCGAGTTGCCAGTTGGCAAACGGGAGAACCACGCAGTCAAACTCCAGGCCTTTGGCCTTGTGGATGGTCATGACATTGATGGAGTCGCTGTTCTCGTCACTGCTCATGGCAAGAATGTCCTTCTTGTCGTCCCAGTAGCGGAGAAACTCGCGCACGCTGCCGCCATTGCGTTGCGCGCAGAATTGTGCCACGGTGTCCTGGAAGGCAAGCAGGAAAGCGGTCTCGCGGTCCACATCGCTGGTGGCCGCTCCGCCCATCATCTCCTCGCTCTTGAAGCGTGCGATAATGGTCTCGATAATGCTCGTCAAGGTGGAGAGTTCTCCCGCGCCGGGAAGCAGTGTCGCTAGCGTGTGGGCAAACGCGGTGTCGGCGTCATCGCCGTCGTTTTCCGGGTTCTCAACGACGTCGTCCATGCATTGCTCCAGTATCTGGCCCAATTGGGTAGGAGAGGGGTCGGGACACGAGGCTATGGCATGAATGAAACGGCTCATGCCGGCATACAGGCGCTGGTCATTCACTAGTTTGCGCCTGATGTTGTCACGCATCTTCTTGGTGTCCTCGTCTGTTTCCTCATCGTCCTCGCCAGCGGTGAACTGGCATGCGTCGATGAACCGCAGGGTGGCGATGATGCGCCTGATGATGGGTGAATTGTTGAGTTGCAGCGATTCGCCCGAGATGACCTTGATGGGCTCTCCCGCTGTGCGCTGGTTGTATTCCAGAATGCGCTGAACGACTTTCTGCCCGTCATTGTTGGTATAGACCAGGATGCCGATCTGGCCCCACTGGTAACGCTGGTGCAGTTGCAGCAGGTAGGCCGGCAGCAGGGTCAAGGTATCCACCTGTTTCAGGTCGTCTTCATTGGCGGGCAGGTCTCCCTGGGCCTCCAGGATGGGACGGATGAAGGGGTCATGGGCCAGCCCGTGGTAACTGTCGGTGTACAGTCTGATATAGCCGGGAGGCTTCTTGTCGATGTTCCCCGGCATGGCCTGGCGGTAGTCTTGATAGGTGCCTGTGATGGTCGGCTGGCCGGTATATCGCGTGCTGATGTACTCAAACAGGTCGTTGTTGAATTCGATGATATGACGGGAACTGCGGTAGTTGGTCGAAGTGGGCTCGCCAGGAGCTGGACGGCTGCTGGCATCCAACCCGTCGGTGATGTCATTCTTGAAGTCCTGGTCCACTTTCTCGCGGAATACCGTGGGGTCGGCATTGCGGAAGCGATAAATCGATTGCTTGGCGTCGCCAATGAGCATGTTGAAATTGCCGCTGGACAGACTTTCCTGCAACAGGCCCTTAAAGTTCTCATACTGCTTGGAACTCGTGTCCTGGAATTCGTCAATCATGAAGTGGCTGATGGCTGTTCCTATGCGTTCATAGACAAACGCCGAACCGCTATCCAGCACGATGCCGATGAGTTCGTTGGTGTCACCGATGAGGATGGAATTGGTCTCGTGGCGGAAACGTTCAAGATGCACATCAATCATGCCAAGCATGCCTAACAGTCCCAGACTGTTCTCGATGGCGCCCATGAATGCGGCCAGACGTTCGTTGTTGAAGTGCAGGGCCACCAGCTGGGTGATGTGGGTAAGGACCGTGGTGTCGGGTACCGAGCCTTTGCGGAATTGACTGGCGATTTTGTCCTCGTCGGCATCCTTGAGCGTATCGGTGAAGGTCCCTTTCTTGTAGAAGTTGAGCAGGGCGCCCTTGAGGGCACTCTCCATGGGGCGCAGGTACTCGATCAGTTCGGCGTCGGCTTGGCTGACGCATTCCTCATAAGCCTGTGTCATGTCCTTGACCCATGCCATGAAGCGGCGGATGCGTGAAAAATCGCTCTTGAACTCACCGTCCTCGCCAATCTGGCCCAGATAGGAACGGATTTCATCCATCTTGCCGCGGAACTCCTCGCTGTTGATGTTGCTGGCAAATTCGCTCAGGTCTCCACCGTCATCCTTGAAGAATTTCCACTTCTTGCTCTTCGCCTTCTCGTTGATGAGCTGGCGTTGATAGTTTTTCACCCACTTGTCCACATCGGTGATGACAGGCCCGCGTCCCAGCGAAAGCATGAAGTTGTGGGTCGCGGCGCGCACGGCATATTTCTCGTCCAGCTGGATGTCATAGTTGAAATCGCGGTCCAGCTCACGCGCGAAGTTGCGCAGGATGCCCTGGAAGAAGGAGTCGATGGTGCTCACGTTGAAGCTACTGTAGTCAAACAGCAGTTCATTTAACGCCAGACGCGCCAAGCGGCGCACTTCGTCCTCGCCCAGTCCCGACTCCTGCATGAACCCTTCTAAGTAGTCACTTGTCACCCCCGGCTGGGACAGACGGTACAGCTCATTGACGATGCGGCTTTTCATCTCGTCTGTAGCCTTATTGGTAAAAGTGATGGCCAGTAGCTGGCGGTGGGTGTTCAACGGGCGGGTATCACCGGGATGGCGACGTGGCATCAGTTGGCCCCCGCTGTTTTCATTGGTGGTGAACAGCAGGTGCTTGATATATTCCTTGGCCAGCGTGTAGGTCTTTCCAGATCCTGCCGATGCCTTGATAACCAATAAATTGCGTGTAGATTCCCCCATCGTCCTAATACCTAAAGCTTAAAACCTAAAGCCTTCAATTCCTCGGCCACCCGTTGCCTGAAATCGCCCTGGATGAGGATTTCGCCGCCACGGGAACTGCCGCCCACGCCCAGCTTGCGCTTGAGCTGAGAGGCCACCTGCTTGACGGCCTCATCGTCAGCGACAAAACCCGTGACGATGGTGGCCTGCTTGCCGCCGCGGCCTTTGCGCTCCAGCACAATGCTCAGTTTGCGTGCGCCCTGCTGCTGCAAGGCGTCGCCCTTAGCGGCCTCATCGGCCACTTCGTCGCGCGTGTTGTCCCCATCATCGGGAACGGGCATATTAAACGCTTTGCCAAGCGCGTCTTTCCAGTCGGTAGTATTCATGATTTATAAAAAATTGAGCTGCCATTAAACCTTGCTGCCTGTTTCACATCAAAGGTACAAAATTTCCAGTAATTAACGAATATAAAAACCAAAAAATAAACGTCACGAAGCAAAAAACATAGAAAAATGCTTTACGGTTCAAATAAAATCACTACTTTTGCCGTACTGTTTACTTTTACACATTATATTAACTATTTCACTAAATTCACACCATTATGGCTTATGTAATTTCTGATAGCTGCGTAGCATGTGGAACCTGCCAGTCAGTATGTCCCGCCGACGCCATCAAGGAAGGCGACATCTATTCGATCGACCCCGATACCTGCTTGGATTGCGGTACTTGCGCTGACGCTTGCCCCACTGGTGCTATCGCTCCCGGCGAGTAATCACTGGACATTATCAACAACACAACAGTTGCGGTTATCACCCCAAACGGGATGGCCGCGACTTTTTTTTGTGCCCATGTGCGTTTCATCCCTATGGATGAGGGATGATCTTGCAGGCTGGATGGTGCAAACGGCAGCCAAATCGCAAGACCATCACTCGTTTTTTTGCAAATTTTTGATATTTTGTGAAAAAATACTATCTTTGCCCTCGATAATACAACATTTTGTTCCAAGTTAAAAAAGAAGCAAAAGTCGATATGAAAAAGTTCTACCGTTTCTTCTATTTGCGGTGCCTGTTTGCGTTAGCGGTGATAATGCTGGCATGTACCCACTATGCCAGTGCCCAATACTTGCGTTCTTCCTATTTTATGGAAGGCTCACAGTACCGTTTGCAGTTAAACCCGGCATTAGCGCCGGCCAAGGGATTTGTGCATTTGCCGGGCATCGGCCATGTCAACGCGTCGGTAAGGTCCAACTCATTGACCTTTGAGGACGTGTGGGATGTCATCGAGAATAAAGATGATGCCGATTACTTCCTGAAAGACCGTTTCGTGAACGAACTCAAGGACGAGAATCACGCCCTAGTCAATGCCGGAACCGACGTGCTTTCCGTGGGATGGTGGCAGAGCAAGAATTCATTCTGGACCATCAACTTGAGTGTGAAGGTGGATGGCAGCATGAATGTGAACCGTGGCATGTTCAATTTCCTGCGCGACATGCGGGGTCTGGAAAGCCACGACTACAGCAACTACGTTTGCGACCTCGGTGCACACGAGGTGGACGTCAACGCCTACACCGAGATTGGTGTGGGTTATAGCAGACGTTTCGGTGACCGTTTCAACGCTGGTTTGCGCGTCAAGGGTTTGCTGGGACTGGGAAATGCCAACCTGAAGATTAACAAGGCTGTTGTCAAGACCAATCTGCAAGGTGTCAACCCCGACATCAACTGGACTGACATTCACTATGAGGATGTTGCTGGGGCATCGGGTAATGCCACGATCGAGGTGGATGCACAACTCGAGAGCTCGTTTGAGGGTTTTGAGTATAAAACCAACCAGGACGGTTATATCGATGACATGAAGTTCGAGGCCAAGCACATGGGCATCGCCGGTATTGGCGCTGGAGTTGACCTCGGTGTTTCAGCACGTGTCATCGGTGGCCTCAGCCTGTCGGCAGCGCTGGTTGACCTGGGCTTCATCAAGTGGTCAAAGGGTGCCACACAGGTGGCCCGGACCCAAGCTAATGAGATGTATTTTGACACGAACAATGCTGGAGATATCCTTGACTTCACCGAGATTGTGAGCAGTGGCGAGACCCTCAATCCTGACTTGTTGCGACTCACCTTAGACGAGGAGGCTGCCAAGGGGAGGACGACGAAGCTGGCCCCGACACTGGTTCTGGGTGCCGATTACGCATTTAATCACGACAAGGTGAATTTCGGTGTATTGTTTACCAACCGTAAGGGAAGCATATTCAATGAGACCGAGCTGACAATGTCGCTTAACTATAATCCCAGCAATTTCATCGGACTTACTGCAAGCTACTCACCCATCCTGAGCGGTGGAAAGAGCTTTGGCTTTGCGCTCAAGTTGGGCCCGCTGTTCCTGGGAACCGATTATATGTACCTGGGTAAGGACACCAAGTGCTGCAACGCCTTGTTCGGCCTTTCCATCCCACTGTCAGCAAGACGATAAGTTCATTCATCCCCTTAGATATTAAAGAGGTGTGTCAGGAATCTGGCACACCTCTCTTTTCAGGACTCTATAAAAGAATCAATCTTAGAACAGTTTGTTGATATCGACGGCAATTTTATCCTCGTCGTTATTATAGGGATTGAACATGATGTCAAAGTTCCAGGTGCCATCCTCGATAATGTAGATGTACCAGTCTTCAGCGGGCCATGCATGGTCCCAAGAGTGGTCTTGAACGATCTTGAACTTGATTTCGGTGCCCTCTAAGAAAAAACCGGTCTTGGTCAAACGGTAAATACCGTCATTGCCCTTTACCATGTCGTTGCCTGGATAGTTGAGGTCCCAGTCGCTTTCAAACAGGTTGTAGGTGCCGACTACGGTGTAAACCGTCTCGGCAGCGGGCTAATTGCCGCTCAGCAGGAAGTCAATCAAGGTGGTCACATCAGCAATATTGATTTCGCCGTCTCCCTTCACATCGGCAGCTTCCCTGTTGATGGGCTTGGTGTTGTCCAGCAAATAGTCAACCAGGAAGGTGACGTCGGCAATGTTCACTTCCAAGTCGCTATTCACGTCACCGATGAGCAATTCGGGCGTAGGCTCCTCGGGGAAGACGATGGTGTAGGTCGAAGTGCCCTTGAGCTGCGTTTCTGTTCCCTCGGTGTAGAAGTAGGTCTTGATGAAGTACCTCCAACCGTCGATGACGTTAGTCATGTCGAATTGCATCGTTGCGGTCTCGCCGGGAGCCAGTGTCAGGTGCTTGTTGATGCCCTGCACGCTGGTGCCGCTCGTGCTCTGGGTGTTCTTGAACAGCTTGGCCGAGATGTCCTCATCGTAGGTCGTTTGACCGTTGTTGATGATGGTGAGCAAGACGCTGAATTTGTCACTGGTGATTGTCCTGTTGTCCGATGCGTTATCGGTGACGTCAAGGACTTCGATGGTAGCGCTCAGCAAAGCGGCGGGCATCGGGTTAAGGGTGATGGTGCGGCTTGCGATAGGATCGCTGCCGTCCTCATTCCATGACCAGGTGAGGGTGTGATTGCCGCTGCTGTTGCTCATGTACCTGTAGGAGATGTTGCCCGTTTCGCCAGGCTCCAGTCCCACAAAGGCGGTACCGAAGAATACTCCATCGGCGAACATATACAGCAGTTCGTTGCTCGACGTGCCGTTGTTGGTCATGTTGAGGCTTATGTCAACGGGACGGCCGTTGTGCATGTTACCGGTCATGACAATGTCGTTGATGGCGTAATCGTGCTCACCTGCCGTGCCATAGCCGGTGAAGTGGCACCGATTGCCGTCGATGGTCACCTCAATGTAGTTGCGGTCGGCACCGACGCAGGGTCGCCAGTTGCTTTCGCCGTACTCACTATATATGGGCATGATACGGTAGGTGCCGCTGGTCATGCCTTCGCCAAAGTAGAGCATCTTGTTCTCGAGATTGTAATAGCTACCGGGTTTGCAATCGGTGCCATAAGTGCTATAGATCCTCTCAACCATCTCATCGCCATCAAAGAGGCCCCAGCCAAAGCGTACGGAGATAATGTTGGATGTGTGGTTGTAGAATTGGCCCGAGACGTCTGCAGAGAAGTCCATGTTGGTACCGCTGCGTGTGTCGGTGTAGCTGTTAAGCTTCATCTGAGCGGCTGTGAGCTCAAATACCGAGGTGCCCTCATGGTAGGGCTGCAAACCCAGGAGGGCAGACTGAGAATAGATGTATCCATAGGGGCCATCGGCGCTACCGGTGCCCTGTTCATCGGGATTGAGGACGTTGAGCAGGAAGTAGCCGTTGCTCTGGCCGTTCCAGCCCCAGTTGATGTGGAACATGCCGTTGCCGTCATAGCCGTCGCAGATGAATGCGTGGCCACTTGAAGCCTTGCTGCCGCTATAGATGACGGGGCGGCCGGCTGCCAGTTCGCCATAAAGAGCATCGGCCCAACCTTGCGTGCTGTAGTTGACGCGGTTGATGAAATGAGCACTGGGATCGTAGTCAAAGTACGTGGACAGTTTGTAAGGGATGCGTCCACTGGAGGCACTCGATGAGGCGGGCTTAAAGGTCATCTCGACAGCTTGAGCGCAATACAGCGTCAACTTGGCCGCCGCCAAGGCAGCCTCGCTGGCCGTGTCGGTTGTCTGGTAGGTGCTATGCATGAGATCCCAGTCAAACGTGGTCACGGGCAGCTCGGGCATGTCGATGATTAATGACGTCGTGGTGGTTTTATAAGTTGACGTATAGGCCGGAAGCGGCTGTGTGGTGCTGGCAGGCCATTGCCAGTAGTACAGTACCTGGGCCATTGCCGTGGCAACACAGCCCGCATAGGCATGCTTGGTCGAGGTAATGAACGGGAGCAGGATGTTGTAGGGATTGCCTTGGGTCCAAGCAGCCTTGACTAGCGGTCTGATGGCGGGAGCCGACGTGAGGAGGCGTGCAGGCTTGGCATAAGTGGCCAGTGCCTCGATTTGAGCGGCATAGCCCTCGAGCATATACTGCATGGCCTCGGGCATATTCTGGCTGTCAAAGGTGCCGTCATCGCTATAGCCCAGCACGGCAGGCGCGCGGTCGTCACCGGCGACGATGACATATCCGCCCTGATTGCCGGTGAACACATAATAGGCCGCCTTGTCGGCCCCGGCGGCTTTTGCCATCGGGGCCTTGTGGGCCATTTTCAAGCTGGGTGAATGCATCGCGTGGCTAGCCATGAAGCTGGCAGCGATGCTGCGAGCCTGATTCTCGTTGATGGGCATGGCCCATGCTGTAGAGATGGCCATCAGACACATCACAACTATGAAGCTTTTTAAGATTTTCATCATTAATGTTTTAATTGCAAGGCGGCGTGTCATAAATCAAGCTTGTATTAATGTCCGCGCATCGCGCGGAGAAATTAAACAAAAATTCGTATAAAAATTAAATATTATTTATTTTAATTTTGTTTAATTTCTCGGCCGATAGGCCGATTGAAAGTCATGAGGCGAATTATGACACAGCCTCTTAGTTGATCAAGTCATGACTGCTTATGGTTAGTTACCCAGCAATTTATCTACCAGAGAGGTCACATCAGCGATGTTGATTTCGCTATCTTCATTCACGTCGGCAGCATCCATGTTGATGGGTGTGCTGTTGTTCAGCAGATAGTCGATCAGGGTAGTGACGTCGGCGATATTCATTTCGTTGTCACCGTTCACATCGCCACGGATAAAGTCGGGCTCGGTGGGGAACACAATGGTGTAATAGGGAGTGGTGGAATCAAGCACCGCCTGACCATTGCTATAGTAGTAGATAGCGGCAAAATACCTCCATCCATCGATGACATTATCCAGGTCGAACTGCAGCTCGGTGGTCTCGCCAGGGCCGATGTTGACGAACTGGTTCTCGATCTGCGCGTTGCTGCCGTAGGTGCCGTCAAGGTTCTTGTACAGCTTCACGGTGATGTCTTCCTGATAGTCCGTTGAGCCGTTGTTGGTAATGGTGAGCTTGACGCTGTACTTGTCGCTGGTGACAATGCTGTTGGCGTAATCGGTGATGTTAAGCACCTCGGACGTGATCCTCAGGTTGGCGGTGGGCATTTGGGTGACATTGATCACGGTTTGGGAAATGGGGTCGCTGCCGTCCTGGTTCAACGAGAACGTGCAAGTGTAGGTGCCGGGTGCCGTGGGCAGGAACGTGAACAGGATGTCACCACTTGCACCAGGCTCAATGCCCAGATAGGCCGTTGAGTTGAACGCGCCGTTGACGTGCATGTACAGCAAATCGTTTTGTGACGTGCCGTTGTTGGTGATGTTCAGCGTGAGGTGCACGGGGCGGCCATGGTGCAATGAGCCGTCATGGTTTATTTCGTTGATCATGTAGTCCCGCGTGCCGGCCGAACCCTGGCCAGTCACCGTGCAGTTGTCGCCGTCGATGGTCACCTCGATGTAGTTCACATCGGCTCCCACACACGGGCGCCAGTTGTTGGCTCCATACTCGCTGTAGATGGGCACGATGCGGTAGGTGCCGCTGGTGATGCCGCTGCCGAAACTCAGCTCCTGGCCATTGGTGGAGAAGAAGTACCCTGACGGGAGTGCACTGCTGCCGCTCCTATAGAGGACAGACAGCAGCTCGTCACCTTGATAGAATCCCCAACCGAAGTTCACAGCTATTGTCTCAGCCGTGTAGTTGTAGAAACGGCCGGTCACCGTTGCCTTGAAGTTGGCGTTGCTGGACGTGCGGCTCGTGACAGCACCGTTGAGTGCCACGCTGCCTGAGGTCAAGGCAAACTCGCTTGCGCCCTCTCCCGGCTCGATATTGCAGACAACATACTGGCCGTAGATGTAGCCGTAGGACTCGCTGGCGCTGCCGGTACCCTGGGCATCGGGATTGAGCACATTGAGCAGGTAATAACCGTTGCTCATGCCGTCCCAGCCCCAGTTGATGTGGAACATGCCTTCACCGTCATAGCCATCGCAGATGAAAGCGTGGCCACTCGATGCCTTGCTGCCGCTGTAGATCACAGGGCGGCCTTCGGCCAGCTCGCTGTAGATGAAGTCGGCCCAGCTTTGTGTCGTATAATTCTCGCGGTATTCGCAATGAGCGGCGCGCTTGTAGCCAAAGTAGGTGGAAATGGCATCGGGGATGTGGTTGGTGCTGGCTCCCGAAACGCCATACTGGAAGTCCATTTTCATCACTTGGTCGCAATACAGGGTGAGTTGGGCGGCAGCGCGGGCACCGTCGCTCTCGGTGTCGTTGCTCAGATAGGTGTCCTGCATCGCGGTCCAGTCGAAGTCAATGGGTTCCAACTGGGGCATGTAGATGCCCAGGCTCTGGGAGGTGTAGGCGGGAATAGCGCTTGTGGGGCGTGCGGGCTGTTTCCAGTAATACAGCACCTGGGCCAAGGCTGTGGCGACACAGCCGGCCACTGCCTGCTTGCCGTTGTTGAGCATGGGCAGCAGGGTGTTGTATGGTGAATTCTGAGACCACGAGGCGGTGACCTGCGGACGGATGGCGGCACCCGAGGCGGCGAGGAGCGCCGGCTTGGCGCCTTGGGTCAGCGCTGTGATTTGGCTGGCATAGCTTTCCAGCATGTCCTGCATAGCCTCGGGCACGTTTTTGCTGTCATATGTGCCCTTGTCGCTGTAGCCCAGCACGGCAGGTGCGCGGTCGTCACCGGACACGATGACATAACCGCCTTGATTGGCATTGAACACATAGAAGGCTGCATTCTCGCTGCCAACGGCGCTTTTTAATGGCATCTTGTGGGCCATTTTCAGCGTTGTGGACGGCATCGCACGGCTCGTTAAGAACTTGGTGGCGATGTTGCGTGCTTGATTCTCGTTGATGGGTGCGGCCCATGCGGTAGTGATGGTCAGCAGACACATCATTACCAAGATGTTTTTAAAGTTTTTCATAATTAAGGGTTTTACTGAATGGGTTCGTATGAAATGAAGGGTGGATGATTTACTTGTTGAGTATGATGGCGATAGTGGCGTTGGCGTCGGCAATGTTGACCTCGCCATCGCCGGTGACGTCGGCTCGTCGTTTAACATCGTCGCTAACGCTACGGCCCAGGATGATGGCGATGATGGTATTCACGTCGGCAATATTCACCTCGCCATCGTTGTTCACGTCACCACGGATCCCTTTGGGGAATTCGATGGTGTAGGTGTAGCTGCCGGTAAGCGATTTCTCCTCGCCACTGCTGTAATAATAGGCTTTGATGAAGTATTTCCAACCATCCATCACGTTGTCAAAGTCAACCAGCAAGGTGCCGTTTTGACGGCGTGCCAGATACAGAGGTTTGGTGATGGTCTGCACCAGCGAGCCATAGTTGCCGTACACCTGCTTGTAGAGTTTGAAGGTGATGTCTTCGTCATAAGTGGTGGTGTTGTTATTGGTGACCTCCAGTTCGATGCTGAACTTATCGCTCAAGATGACGCTGTTGTCGGTCGCGCTGACGTTGAACGCAGTGATATGGCCACTCAGAGTGGCCGCAGGCATACTGGCAATGCTGATTGTTTTTGTGTAGAACGGGTTAGTGCCTTCTTCGTCATAGCAGAACTTCAAGGTGACGGATCCTGTCGTCTCGCTCGAATACATGAAGTTCACATCACCACTCTCACCTTTTGCCAGATCAACAAAACCCGTAGCGAAGAATTTGCCGTTGGCAAACATGTAAACCAGGTCATTGCGCGTGTTGCCCAGGTTGGTCACATTCATGCTGATGTTCAGCGGACGACCGGGATGGTAATGCCCTGTGATATTGACGTTATTCACACCATAAGAGGGTGTTTGACTGTCGCCGTGGCAGGTGAACGAGCAGGAGTTACCATGGATGGCTACCTCGATGTAATTGATGTTACCCCCAATGCATTGCTTCCAATTTTCAGCGTTGGGCACGCTGTAAATGGGAATGATGCGGTAGGTGCCCGAGGTGAGTCCCCTGCCAAAGTAGAGCGTGCGCTTGGGATAAGTGTAGTACCAGCTGGGGAGGTCACTCTTCTGGCCTTTGTTCATGATTGAAATCAGTTCATTGTTCTGGTTGAAAAGTCCCCATGCAAAGTCAAAGCTGATGGGATCGTTCGACTCGTTGAGGAATTGCGTCGTTTGGGTGACCGAGAAATCAGCGCCCGAACCGCTGCGGGTCGATGAATAGCTCTCCATCTCGATGAGTTTATCAGCAACTTCAAGCTGTGAATTGGAGGCGTTGCCGGGTTCAAGGTTAATAATCATCGCTTGGCCATAGATGTAACCATAGGAACCGCTGGCGCTGCCGGTGCCCTGGGCATCGGGATTGAGGATATTAAGCAGGAAATAGCCGTTGCTGGCGCCGTTCCAACCCCAGTTGATGTGGAACAGTCCGTTGCCGTCATAGCCATCGCAGACAAAGGCGTGGCCACTCGTTGCCTTAGCGCCGCGGTAGATGACGGGGCGGTTTGCGGCCAGTTCGTTATAGAGCATCTGTTCCCAATCCTCGGTAGTGTAGCGTTCACGATAGGTGCAACGGGCAGCGGGACTATAGCCAAAATAGGTGGTTAACGCTATAGACATGCTGCTTGTGCTGGCACTCGAAGATGTCTCCTTGAAGTCCATGTTCACCGACTGGGCGCAATACTTCGACAACTGGGCTGCGGCAAAAGCCTGTACGCTAAGGGTATCGCTGGTCAGATAAGTGTCGCGCATGTTGTTCCAATCAAAGTCCACAACGGGCAGGCTGGGCATGTAGATTGACAAATCTTCGGTTGTATAGGAGGGCAATGCTTTCGTGGGGCGGGCAGGCCATTTCCAGTAGTACATGACCTGAGCTATCGCAGTGGCCACACATCCCACATAGGCGTGTTTACCTTTGATGATGGGCAGCAGGATGTTGTATGGGGCGTTTTGAGACCATTGGGCCTTGACCAGCGGAGTGATGGCATTGCGACCGCTCAAGTGGGCTGAAACCCGGGCACCTTGGTCGAGGGCTTCCATTTGGGCACTATAGCCCTCAAGCAGTTCCTGCATGGCCTCGGGAATGTTTTGCAGGTCAAAATGCCCCTTGTCGCTGTAGCCTAGCACAGCGGGTACGCGGTCGTCACCGGCAACGATAACATAACCTTCCCTGTCGGCATTGAATACATAGTAGGCGGCCTGAACACTAGACCCAGGGGCTCCTAGTCTGGGGGCCTTCTGCACCATTCTCAGGCTTGTGGGCGACATGGCACGGCTTGCCATGAAATTGGCGGCAATACTGCGGGCTTGAGTCTCGCTAATCGGCTCGGCCCATGCAGTGATGGCTGCCAGAAGGCACATCGTTGCAATAATAATTCGTGAGGTTTTCATATCCAAGTATGTATTAAATAATTATTATTCTGCTTTAATCCTGAGTGAACTGAATCCAAATGACGCTTGAACTGCTGTTTTTACCCTCTAAGGATGATGCCGATGATGGCATTCACGTCGGCAATATTCACCTCTCCGTTGCCGTCAACGTCGGCAAGACCCACCGTTTCGGGGTTGGTGATCTGGCCCAGAATGACTCCAATGGTGGCATTGACATCGCTGATGTTCACTTCGCCATCATTGTTCACGTCGCCGCGAAGAAACAAGGGTGGGTCACTAAAGTAAATGGAATAGTCATTGGTATAGGTCAATGTCTTTGGGCGACCCTCGCTGTAATACCAGACTATAGCATAATAATTCCACCCGTCAATCACCTCGTCCAAATCGAATTGCAAAGTTTTGGAACTGCCGGGATTGAGGCTTATCGTCTGAGTCTTGGTTTGTCTTTCTGTGTATGAGTAGCCAAAACGTTTGTACAGGTCAACGGCGATATCCTCTTGATAGGTCGTGCTGTGGTCGTTGGTGACGTTGACCTTTACCCTGAATTTATCGTCTTGGATGATCCGGTGAACTGGGTCGACCACGTTAAGGACTGTGGCTGTGCCGCTCAGTTTAGCAGCTGGCATCGGGTCAATGGTGATGGTCTTGCTGCCGATGAGATTCTCTTTGAGCATGTCTTGATAGAACGTGAGTTCATAAGTGCCCGCTCTCGGTCTCGAATACTCGAAGTGTACGTCGCCCGACATGCCCTTGTCAATATCAACAAAGCCCTCTGCAATGAAGCTTCCGTTGCTATACATGTAGATGAAATCATTGCGGGAGTTGCCCGTGTTGGTCAAGTTCAGCTTGATGTCGATGGGACGGTTGGGATGCATATTGCCCGTAGCGTCAATGCTGTTGACCTGATAGTTGGGGATGCCGCCAGTGCCTTGAGCAGTCACGGTGCATTTGTTGCTCTGGATGACCATCCTGATATGATTGACGCCAGCTCCCTCACAAGGCCTCCAGTTGTTGGCATTGCGCTCGCTATAGATGGGTACAATGCGGTAAACACCGCTGCTGCGTCCCGCGCCAAACATCAGTGTTTGGTCAGGAGCAACGAAATACTGCGGTGCCATACTGGTGACATAACTGGTGCTCAACTTTTGAATCAGACGTCCAGTGCTGTCATACACACCCCAGCCGAAGTCAAAGCTGATGGGGTGATTCATGGAGTTCACAAATCGGGTCACCTGGGAAATCGTGAAGTTGAAGGTGGATGATGATCGCGTCTCACTGTAACCGGAAACCTCAACATAATTGGTAGTGACACGCAAGTCATCTTCCGTTCCCGTTCCGGGCTCGATGCCAATGACGATGCCCTGGTTCTCGATGTAGCCATAGGAGCCGCTGGCGCCTCCCGTGCCCTGGGCAGTGGGGTCGAGCATGCTGAGCAGGAAATATCCGTTGCACATGCCGTCCCATCCCCAATTGATGTGGAACATGCCGTTGCCGTCAAAACCGTCGCACACAAATTCATGAGCGCCGGAGATCTTGCCACCGCTATACAACACGGGACGATGTGCCGCTAACTCCTGATAAATCATGTCTTCCCAGGTTTGGGTGGTGAATGCGTCACGCTCAATATACCTCACGCCCTTGTTATAGCCAAAGTAGGTCGAGAGGGCGATAGGAATGCGATGGGCAGCGGCACCCGATGAATTTGGGCTGAGATCCATTCCCACCGATTGCGCACAATATAACGAGAGCTGTGAGGCGGCAAGCGCTCCCTCACTGTCATCATCCCACAGATAGGTGTCCTGCATCTTGTCCCACTCAAAGTTCACGATGGGCAATTGAGGCATGTAGATTTGCAGGGTATTGGTCGAGTAGCCCGGAATGGGCATTGTCGGTTTAGCAGGCCATTTCCAGTAATACATCACTTGGGCCATCGCGGTTGCCACACAGCCCACCACGCAATAATCTCCTTGAACGACGGGAAAGAGCAGATTATAGGGCTCGGTTTGGTTCCATTCTGCAGTGACCAGTGGGGCAATGGCGTCCCCGTTAATCAAATGCGGGGCCGCTATGGCGCCATGCTGCAGGGCATCGATCTGGGCGGCATAGCTTTCCAGTAATTCCTGCATCGCAGCGGGCATCTTCTCGGGAAGAAATGTGCCCTTATCACTGTAGCCCAGCACGGCTGGAGCACGGTCGTCACCGGCCACGATGACGTAGCCCTTGCCGGTTTGAGGGGCATTGAACACATAGTAGGCTGCCTTTTCGTTCGCTCCCGTTGCGTTTAGCCTGGGGGCTTTCTTCACCAGTCTCAGGTTGGTGGACGGCATCGCATGGCTCGCCATGAAGTTGGCGGCTATATTACGGGCTCGGCTTTCGCTGACCGACTCGGCCCATGCCGTGCCGCTCATGAACCCCAAACACATCAAAAGTACTGAAGCAATTATCTTATTCATAGCTCTATATTGCATCGATGATTGATAAATACTGTTTCTCTCGGCAAATATAGCATTTTTCTGTCAATTGTATCTGCATAAATGAAAAAAACACGATATTTTATCACCTTTCAATGATTTGTGAAGTCCGCCAGCCGATGACCGATATCCTCGGTTACCGGCTGAGCGGGACGTCCGTGAAAGCGGTCTCCTTCGTTCAATTCGCGTAATTCGTAGTTCTATGGACGGCACAGGAGCAACAGGACGCGGGCGCGGTGCAGGCGCCATGCCGTGCCGTAGATGCTGTCCTCGTCGCCGTAGAGCGACATTAGCGTGTAGTTGGCCAGTGCGGTGACGATGGCGTTCTTGAGGTCGCGTGCAAGCGATAACAGCGGCCGCTTGTTGATTTCGAGTCCCAGCACGATGTTCTGGCTTTCGAGGTTAAAGTTGATGTTCTGGCTCACAATGTAGCCGCTCATGCGGGCGAGCAGGTCGTCAAGTCCCTCGCGCACGCGACGGTCCACGATGGGCTCATTACTCGGGTTCACACCCCAGGCGGTGGCATTGTCGGCGGGATGCCAGGTCCCCTCGGTGTAAATGGCTTGCTGGATGTCATCCAGGTCGATGACGATGTCGATACGGTATTTCATGGCTTAAGTTTTTAGTTGTTGTTTTTAGATTTAAGTTGTCATATTCCTGTCTTCTACCTCAAGGCACGGCTGCGGGCTTGCGGACATATCTTGGTCAGTGCTGTGGCCGGCGAGATAAAGAATCGTGAGGCGCGGCAGTGCTCAAGCACATGGTCGATGGCATGGTCCACGCTCAGTCCTTGTCTAATCAGTTCTCCCACACGTTGGGTGATCTCTAGCCACATCTGTTGGCGCAGCCGCCCTTTGGTCAAGTTCATGTCCTCGCTGATGCGGTAAGTGAGGGCTCCGTTGCCCTTCTTGTCATTGGCGTGCAGCAAGTGGCACACGCAACGGTAGGCCCGCTCGTGGTTCACGTGGTAGTGTGGGTGTCCGTTGGTGATAGTGAACAGGGCTGCGGCACGCTGGGCCTTGGTCTTATCCATGCCCTGGCTGAGCATGGCATCAAGGGTTGGGCAATACAGTGCCAGAAACTCCTTGTCGCGCTGCTGGCACAACTCGCGCTGTTGAATCATGGATTTCATGTTGTTCATGGTAAAATGTGTTTTAAAATGGTAAAATAATAATTTTGACATTGCAAAATTACAACATTGTTGGCGTGTGGTCAAGTTTTTTCGCGTTTTTTTTCGATTTTTTTCTCATTAATGCCGTCACGAAGCCTTAAAAACACGATTTTCCTGAACCGTCGTAGCAGTGTGAGCCAAAACTTTTGTACATTTGTGCCGAGTTATTATTTAAGGTATAGAAATGAAACGATTAATGACATTGGCGCTCATGGCTTTGTTGTTGGCTTTGACTTTGTCGGCTCAGGGCAACCGCGTCTATATTGAGGATTTTGAGATTGAGCCAGGGGCGACCGATAGCGTGCTGGTTCTGTTGTCTAATGTGGATCCCAGCCGCGGGCTGCAGTTTAATCTGTCCTTGCCTCAGGGACTGGAAATCTGTGAATATGACCTTACCGATTATTCGCGGCGCAGCAAGATGCATTTGATGTTTGAAGAATCCACCAAGGACAGTTGCCACGTGGCGTTTATTTATCCCATGGGTCTGATCTGTTTCCCGGCCGATGACGCTGCAGCGGTGATGTACTTGAAAGTCAAGGCAAGCAAGGGGTTCAAGGGAGGCAATATCGTTACTTGGAAATGTTGTGGCGCGACGATGGAGAACACGACCATCAACATGGATGGAGCGAGCACAAGGGTAACGGTGCCTGATGCGGCCCTGGTAGGTATTCCAGTGGACACTCAGTCTTCCGATGACCGGTTCTTTGGCCCGGACGACTAGACGCTTCCACTTTAAACCAATCATTTCTATTGTGGTCTAACAGGGGAAACATTAAAGAATAAAGGTTAGAGCGATGAAACGTATATTGTTTACGATGCTGCTTATGGCGGCAATAGTGTTGCCCCAGCAAGTGTGGGGGCGGGATTTTGGTAACGAGACCCTGAACTATGAGATTGTGTACCATTGGGGCATGATCTGGAAACACGCGGGGGACGCGACGCTGAGTCTGAAGAAGACCAGTAGCGGATACAATGCACAGCTCACGGGCAAGACCCGCTCCTGGGCCGACAAGGTGTATCCCGTGCGAGACACCCTCAAGTGCACCATGGATGCCAAACTCAGGCCGTTGCGTTACGAGAAGCTCACCCATGAAAAGGACTACTATGCCCGTGATGTGGTCAAGTTTTCCTATAACTACAGCCACACCAGCGCTCATTGCACCCGTTACCGCAAGAGCGGCACAACCACTATTGACTTGAGTGCCAAGGCTCAGGCCTACGACATGCTGAGCGTCTTTTATATGCTGCGCAATTTGGACTATAACGAGTTGAGCCGCAACAAGAACTACACGACCGTTATTTTCTCGGGCAAGGAAAAGGAATACCTCACAATCAACTACAAGGGAGTGGAAACCATCAAGATGCGCGACGGCAGCAAACTCAAAGCCCATCGCATCGCCTTCAAATTCACCCAGGAGGGCGGCAAGAAATCCAGCGACAACATCACCGCATGGATGTCAACCGACGAGAGCCGTATCCCCTTGATGCTGGTGGGTAAGCTCCCCGTTGGCGAGGTCAAGTGCTACTATAAGAATTAGGGTTAAGGCTTCAGGCAGCGGGTTAGCGGCTAACTGGCAAAGGTTAACGGGGCCCAAATAACTGTAAAAAAAGGCTTGGACTGTTCCAAATTACAGCAATAGTGTTTTATTTTGGAATTGTCTTTTTGGGGTGATGGATTTTCATTACCTTTGCACCCATTAAAACAGACCTGAAACTAGAGAAGGACATAGAATAATATGCGTAATTTCGTTCTAATAGCGTTGAGTGTGATATCAATGCTGGCCTCGGCCCAAGTGGTGTCACTGGACTCGTGCCGCAATCTGGCACTACGCAACAATAAGGAAATTAAACAGGCTGCATTGGCCATTGAAAAGGCGGGTTATCAGCGTAAGGAGGCTGCCGCTGCCTATCTGCCACAGTTTGACCTCACGGCAGGCTACATCTATAATTCCCGCAAGGTGTCTCTCATCAAGGAGGACCAGATGCTGCCCACCAAGTCGTTTAATCCTCAGACGGGCGCCTACGATTACAATCTGCTCATTGATCCCGCAACAGGCTATCCTGTCCAGGTCAACGGCCAGTACGTGCCCACGACTGTGGCACTGCTGCCCAAGAGCGGCTTGACCTATAATATCCACAACCTGATGGGTGGAGCACTGACAGTGACGCAGCCCATCTACATGGGTGGCAAGATTACTGCCATGAACCAGATTACCGACCTGGCACAGCAGCTCGCCCGCGAGATGCGCGAGAGCAAGGTCGAGGATGTCATCTATAGCGTGGATGCCGCCTACTGGCAGGTGATTTCGTTGTGTGCCAAGCAGAAGCTTGCGCGCAGCTACGTTGGTTTGGTCGACAAACTGGATAACGATGTCAAGGCGATGGTTAACGAGGGTGTCGCCACGCGCGCCAACCAACTCGCCGTTGACGTGAAGTTGAACGAGGCCAACGTCGATTTGACCAAGGTGGACAATGGAGTGACGCTATCGCGCATGTTGCTGGCGCAATTGTGCGGCCTGCCCGTGAACACCATGATGACCCTTGCCGACGAGGGTCGTGATGAGTTGGGGCTCGTCCTCGCTCCGTCCAACTTCAATCTCGATGAAGTGTACGACAAGCGCCATGATGTGCGCTCGCTGGTACTGGCGACTAAAATCTATGACCAGCAGGTCAAGGTCGCCCGCAGCGAGATGATGCCTAAACTTGCTGCCGTCGCAGCCCTGCATGCCACCAACCCTAACAGTTACAATGGCTTTGAGAACAAGTTCGGGGCCGGATTCAGCATTGGCGCTACGCTCAGGATGCCGTTGTGGCACTGGGGCGGATTGAGCAACAAGGTCAAGGCCGCTCAGGTCGATGCTCATGTCAAGCGTCTGGAACTTGAGGACGCAAAGGAGAAAATCGCCTTGCAGATTGGCCAGGCTGCCTTCAGCTATCAGGAAGCGTTCAAGACCTACGAGGCCACTAAGGCTAACCTGGAGCAGGCCGATGAGAACCTGCGCATCGCAGGCATCGCCTTCAAGGAAGGCATGGGAACGGTTGACGAGGTGCTCGCCGCACAGACTGCTTGGCTCAAGGCCAACAGCGAAAAAATCGACGCTGAAATCAACGTGCAGATGACCTTTGAATACCTGAACAAGGTCATGGGCACCATGCAATATTAAAAAGTCTAGAAACTCTAGATTATCTAGAACCTCTAGAGCATCTAGAGCAACTAGAACAGAGAAAAATTAGAACCTAAAATTAAACACTACGATATGGAAAAAGACGAACAAAGAACCGTGGTCCGCAAGAAGGACAAAGCCCTGTTGGCAGCACTGGCCGTGTTTGCCCTAGTGATGGCTGGAATCGCCATCGTGGGCATCCTGCTCATCCGTCCCACTGATGCCACAACCCAGGGACAGGCCGACTGCGACGCCGTGCGCGTGAGCGGCAAGTTGCCCGGACGCATCGTGCGTTTCTATGTGCATGAGGGCGATACCGTGCACAAGGGCGATAAGCTGGTGAGCATCTACTCCAGCACCGTCGATGCCAAGTATTATCAGGCTCAGCAGGCCGCCGCTGCTGCCGCTTCCCAAAACCAAAAGGCCGAGAAGGGCACCCGCGAGGAGCTCAAGCAGAGCGCTTACAACCTGTGGCAGCAGGCAATCGCCGCACAGACCATTGCCGAGAAGACTTATCAACGTGTCGAGAACCTGTTCAAGCAGGGTGTCGCCACCCAGCAGAAGCGCGACGAGGCCAAGGCCGCCTATGATGCCGCTACGGCACAGGTCAAGGCCGCCAAGGCTCAGTATGACATGGCTGTTAGGGGCGCTCAGCAGGAGGATAAGAATGCTGCCCGCAGCATGGCTAACGTGGCACGTGGTACCGTCAAGGAGGTGGAGAGCCTGCTCGAGGACCAGGTGCTCTTGGCACCCTGCGACGGCGAGGTGAGTGAGATTTATCCCCAGGAAGGCGAACTCGTGGCCATGGGAACTCCCATCATGTCGATTGCCAAGCTGGACGACATGTGGGTAAGCTTCAGCGTGCGTGAGGAGATGTTGAACGACCTGCCCATGGGCAAGGAAGTGAATGTGCGCATACCCGCGCTGAACAACATGCAGACCAAGATGTCGGTCTATTACATCCACGATATGGGCAGCTTTGCCGTTTGGCAGGCCTCTAAGGCCCAGGGCCAGTACGACAGCAAGACCTTCGAGGTGAAGATGCGCCCCGTGAGCAAGGTGCCCAACCTGCGCCCCGGCATGTCGGTCATCCTCGAGAAATAACCAGATTGTTCAGTCCAACTAACAACTAAGGACTAACAACTAACAACTAAAAACTAGGGACTAGAAACTAGAAACTATGATACTGAGATACATAGGTCAGTCATTCAAGCGCGGGTGTGTGCAACTCGTGCGCCGGCCCATGTATTTCCTGCTGATTGTCATCATGCCGCTGCTGTGCTCATGGTACCTCATGGACCTGATTAAAGGCGGCTCTGTCGAACGCGTGCCCGTGGGCATCGTCGACCTGGACAACAGCAGTTTGTCGCGTCAAGTGTCTCGCACCCTGAACGGCTTCCAGCAGGTGAACATCTGCCGCCGCTACAGCAACTTTGCCGATGCGCGCGATGCCGTGCAGCGTGGCGAGGTCTTGGGCTTTTTCCTCATTCCCGAGTATCTCGAAGAAGAGGCCCTGGGCGGTCGTCAGCCCGTGGTGAGTTACTATGTGAACTACTCCTATTATGCGCCGGCATCGATGCAGTACAAGGGCTTTAAGACCATGTCGATGCTCGCCAACGGCGCCATCGTGCAGACGGCCTTGCGCACCGTGGGCGTGAGCAACGAGAAGATTGCCTCCACGCTGCAACCCATTCAGACCCACGTTCATGCGCTCAACAACCCGTTCACCAATTACAATTACTACCTGAACTCAACGTTCGTGCCCTGTTTCCTGTCGCTGTTTATCCTGCTGGTGACGGCGTTCTCGCTGGGACTCGAACTCAAGTCGGGCTTGAGCCGTCAGTGGCTCAGGACGTCGGGCGACAGCATGTTCCTGGCCCTGGTGGGCAAACTGGTGCCGCAGACGGTGCTCTTTACCATTGTGGGCTGGTTTGTCCAGTGGATGATGTACCGCTGCTATGACTTCCCGCTCAACTGCAACCCATGGCACATGCTCAGCGCGATGTTCCTGCTCGTGGTGGCCAACCAGAGCTTTGCGGTGCTGATGTATTGCTTCACGCCCAACTTCCGTTACGGCACGATGTTGTGTACGCTGTTGGGCATGGTGTCGTTCTCGTTTACGGGTTTCTCGCTGCCCCAGGAGGCCATGTATCCGTGGGTCGAGGCCCTGGGCTTTGTGGTACCCGTCAAGTATTATTTCCTTATCATGGTGGATCAGGCCCTGAACGGCATCGACCTGTACTATTCACGATACTATTACGCGGCACTTATCGGATTCACGATTCTGCCCATGCTGCTCTCGTGGCGCCTGAAGAAAGAGTGTCTCAATCCCGTCTATGTGCCTTGATGTTATATGACCGAAAAGATTAAACATAGTCGCCTGTTCATGTGGTTTATCCAGGTGTTGAGGGTGTGCGGACGCGAGCTGCTGCTGGTGTTCCGCGACCAGGGTGTGGTCATCTTCTTCCTCCTGCTCAACGCTGTCTATCCGGTGTTATATGCCATCATCTACAACCCCGAGGTGGTACGTAACGAGGCTGTCGTCGTTGTCGATGACAACCGCACCGGCATGAGCCGCGACCTCGTGCGCCGCATGGATGCCACCCAGGAGGTCGCCATCGTGGGCTATGCAGCCAACATGCAGGAGGCTCAGGAAGCCATGCACAGCAAGGCTTGCTACGGCATCCTGTATGTACCGCGAGACTTCAGCCAGAATATCACCCGTGGCGAACAGGGCCACGTGTCACTCTATTGCGACATGAGCGTCATGATGCGCTACAAGGCCATGTTCACAGCCCTGACCAATGTCACCCAAGCTATGGGCGGCGAGCGGTTGGCTGCTGTGGTCGAGCCCGTGCTCAACATGGGCGGCTCCATCATCGAGAACCGTCAGGTGCCCGTGGGCAATCCCGCAATGGGTATTGCCAGCGCGGTGCTGCTGTGATCGTCTACACTGTCCCCGTCATCTATGTGCTGCACTATGTGCCGCTGATGTTCGGGTTCCCGCAATACGGCAACTTCCTGCACATCATCTGCCTGGCTGTGCCGTTCGTCATTGCCGTCTCGCTGATGGGGCAGACGCTGCAGGCCTTTGTCAACGAGCGCGAGAGCGTGTTCCTGCTGTTCGTGTTCTCATCGGTGGTGTTTGTCTTCCTGACCGGTGCTTCGTGGCCGCGTTACCTGATGTCACCCTTGTGGTATGTTGTGGGCGATTGTGTGCCCGGCACGTGGATGAGTAACGGCTATGTGCTCATGCAGGCCAACGGTGCCACCCTCTTTCAGGTGCAGCACCACTACTGGATGCTATGGCTGCAAGTGCCCGTGATGTTCATTCTGGCCTATGTCGTCGAGAGATACATCAACCGTCGCCGTTACCGCAGCTGGATTGCCGCCAGCGAGGACAATCCCAAGGTCCTCACCCGCATCGACCTCGCCAAGAACGGCGTCGGCTAATCATCCGTTTTTCCGTTTAATCCGTTTAATCCGTTGTTTCCGTAACCATCCCATGCTTGTTGAGGAAATGTCATATCTGGTTGGCACGAGAGTGTTGCTGTGGAGGCTCGAGGAAGAGCCGCAGCAGTTGCTGGCCTTGTGCCGTGAACAGGGGATACCTGTCGAGGATTTGATGGAATTGCCTGCCAAGCGGCAGCGCGAGAAGGCGGCCGAGCGCCTGTTGCTGTGCCGTGCTTTTGGACGGCCGGTGACGCTGCTGCATGACGGGCAGGGGGCACCGTCGGTCCAGGAGATGGATATGAACGTCAGTATCACCCACACGATGAAACTGGTGGCGCTGGCCTGGAATGAGGAGCACGTTATCGGCTTGGATGCCGAGCAGTGCGACCGCGGGCAGGTCATCAAGGTGCGCGACAAGTTCCTTAACGCTGCAGAACAACAATTTATCCATGTTGATGACCTTGCTGCCCACATCATTGCATGGACGGCCAAAGAGGCGATTATCAAGTCGGAGCGCAATAGTGCCCTAGACTGGACTGAGGGCATCATTCTCGAGCCATTTTCTGTTGGCGCTGACGAAACATGCATGACGGCACATTGCGGACGCAACTGCTATCGGTTGGCAAGTCGCTTGCTGGAGGGCCATTACATCACTCTGGCCGTGCCTGTAACCGGTGAATACAATAAAGAAGCCTAAAAATCGTTATAAAGGTAAAAACGATGGTGTGTTTTCCTTGATTTTAAGTCCGGGAAAGCATGATATATTTTGCAATGATGAGAGTTATGATGAAATATTTTGGCCGGATGCTGATGCTTGCCGCTTTGTTGGTCGGTAGCGCACTCAGTATGAACGCATTGGATAAAAGCTATTATGCCGAGACCAGTAAATTGGCTACTGGTAAGTGGGTGAAAGTCTCGGTGAGGGAAAGTGGCATTTATCAGATCACCGCCGATGATGCGCGTAGCTGGGGACTGGGAAGCGACTTGTCGCAAATACATGTGTTCGGTTATGGCGGTGCCCCGCTGAGCGAGACGATGCTGGGAGATAATTATGCCGATGACCTGCCCCAGATGCCCCTTGTGCGCACTAATGACCGCATCCTGTTCTACGCCCAAGGGCCTATTACATGGAAGAGAAAGAACAGCAAGATTGAGCATTTGCAGGTGCAGCATCCTTATGACCTCGCGGGGTTTTATTTTGTGACCAACGATAGCCGCTTCAGTGACATCGAGCCAATCAAGGCCGATAACACCCCCACGGGCAACGTCATCACGACCTATACCGAGCGTATGTTTCACGAGCAGGATATTGTCAATCCCGGCGAGATGGGACGCGTTTTCTTGGGTGAGAGCTTCTTGAGCAACAAATCCCAAACATTCAGATTTACCCTTGACGGAATGGTCCCCGGCAGCGACGTGAATGTGTACTCGATCTTTGCCGCCAAGACTAAGGACTATGCCAGCACAATCAGCTATACTTACAATGACAAGGCGCTGCCTGAATTGGATTCTGATATCATTGAGCCAGATAAGAGTGACGGTATTTTTTATAATACGACAAGTAACTCGTCGGTCAAATCATTCACTCTCGATGGCACCAATGACTTGAAATACACAGTGAACTATTCCGGTCCGTCTAATGCCCAGTTGGCAAGACTGGACTTTATTACCGTGAATTATCAGCGAGAACTGGCTTTGCGTAATGGCTCACTCTGTTTTGGCCTGCAGAACGCAAAATCTTCGTCGAGTTACCGCATCAGCGAATGCACCAGCACCACACGCGTATGGGATGTCACTGCGCCGTTTGCTCCAGTTCAGCTCAATGCTGTGACGGGCGATGGCACGTTGACTTTTAGTCCTGCCACCAGTGGCCGCCGTGAGTTTGTGGCCTTTGATGAGTCGGGGTCCTATTCCCATCCCGAAGTGGTGGGTGAGGTGTCTAACCAAAATATCCATGGTGAGCCTACACCTGATATGATTATCATCTCGCCGAGCGCCTATCTCGAACAGGCCAGGCGTGTCGCCTCGTTGCATGAGCAGGTCGATACGTTCCGTGTCCTCGTGGTCGATCAGGAGAAAATTTTCAACGAGTTCTCAAGTGGCACTCAGGACGCGATGGCCTATCGCAGGTTGTGCAAGATGTTCTATGACCGTGGCATGAGTGAGGATGGACACAAGCTGGGCTATCTGCTGCTCATGGGATGTGGCAGTTATGACAACCGCATGATCGGTCCTGATGCCAAGACCGCTTTGAATTATCCGCATGTGCTCACTTGGCAGAGCGAAAGGAGTGACAATGACGCTATGTCGATAACATGCGACGACTTCTTCGGCATCCTGGGTGACGGCACTGCATTGAGGGATAATGACCTGTTGAGCATCGCTGTGGGCCGCATGATTGTCAAGAGCGTGACCGAGGCCCGCACCGTGGTCAACAAACTGGTCAAGTATGTGACCTCCCCAATCTATGGCTCGTGGAAAAACCAGGTGCTGATGGTTGCTGACGACGGAGACAAGGGAGAATTTATGACTCACTCCAAATGGGAGATTGCAAGTGCCCGTGCTAATGGAGGCAATGATTTGGTATATAATTATGTGTTTATCGATGCTTTCAACTCTGTGAGTGTGGGTGGATCTGACACTTACCCCGATGCGCGCGTCAAAATGTATAATACGTTGCGTGAAGGTGTCCTGTGGTGGAACTATGTGGGTCACTCAAGCACCCAAAACTGGACGGGCAATGGATTGCTTATGCGCTCTGATGTCGAGACACAGTTGTTCTACAAGCGGCTGCCAGTGCTCTTTGCCGCAACTTGTGAGTTTACCTGCTTTGACAACTCAGTCCTGTCGAGTGGTGAGCACATCTTCCTCAATCCCAATGGTGGTGCGGTCGCTATTATTTGTCCGCCACGCAAGGCCTTTAGGACAGAGAACGGTTCCCTGAGCCGTGCGATAGGGCGGTACATTTTCTCGCGAGACGAACATGGCAAGCAGCGGCGTGTGGGTGACATGTTGCTTCGTGCAAAAAACGATTTGAAAGTCCCAGTCGATGTATACAACGAAGATGATGACTATGACAACAAGAGGCGCTTCTTCATGTTTGGTGACCCGGCTATGCGTTTGGCTTACGCCTCTAATACTGCACGCATCGAGAGCATTAACGGGCGCCCGGTTGACAGTTATGAAAAGCTGCCCGAGTTCAAGGCTCGTGAGCAAGTGGAGTTCAGCGGCAGTATCATTGATGCTGACGGACAGCTGATGAATGATTTTAACGGTGCTATTATCTCGACCCTGTACGGGCCGGAACAGACGGTGTCAACCCATGGTAATGGCGACCAGGGAACGGTAATCAATTATGAAGACCGTCCTGACCGTCTGGCCGTCAATATCGATACAGTGAAGAACGGACGCTTTACCGTGCGTGTCATCATCCCTAGCGAGGTTAATGACAACTACAGGCCTGCGATGATCAACCTGTATGCCTATGATAGCAATAGCAGCCTTGAGGCAAAGGGCAGCAACAGTGATTTCTATATCTACGGTTATGCTGACGAGGAAGTGGCCGATACCATTGGTCCACAGATTATCACAATGGGACTGAATGATGAGCATTTTGTGAACGGCAGTGACATCAATGAGTCACCATTGCTGATGGCTACGGTGAGCGACGAAAGTGGCGTGAATTTTTCGTCGGCTGGAATCGGGCACAGCATGACCCTCACTCTCGATGCCACCAACAGCTATAATGATGTGGCCAGTTACTACACACCCTTGTTTGCCGATGAGGGCACATTAGGCAGCATCAATTATCAGTTGAATGATTTGGCACAAGGGCCTCACACCCTGCGATTGCGCGTCTGGGACGTGTATAACAACATGGGTGAGAAGACCATCAGCTTTAACGTGGTTAAGGGACTCGTCCCCGAGATAGCCGATGTGTATTGTAATAATCCGGCCAGTACCGAGACTTCCTTCTATGTGCGTCACAACCGCCCCGATGCCGTCGTGAGCGTGACCATCCAGGTGTATGACCTTATGGGACGCCTCGTGTGGAATGCGACACAGTCGGGACGCAGTGACATGTACACCTCGACGCCCATAACATGGGACCTCACCGATTTGGCTGGACGACGGGTTTCCCGTGGCATCTATGTTTATCGGGCAATCATCACTACCGATGGCGTCAAGGAGGCTACCAAGTCCAAAAAACTTGCCGTCACTGGCGGTTGACTCTAAGGGGGTAAAACAAGAAATCAATCTGGCGGGTCATGGGTTACACCATAGCCCGCCAGTCTCTTGTTCATAACAGATGTTAAAAATGCGGACATATTCTTTAAAATTGGGGTGTAAATAGCTTGGTGTTAGAAAATTTGAGGTAATTTTGTTGGTTAATTGCATTCATGTACTGATAGATTATGACCAAGAGCAACGACAATAGAATTATCCTTCCCGAACCCACCATCAGGCGATTGCCGTGGTATCTGTCCTATGTGCGCATGTTAGACCACCTTCATGTCGAGTATGTGTCCTCGACGCAGATTTCTAAGGAACTTAACGTGCAATCGTCTCAAATCGCTAAAGACTTGTCGTTTCTTAACATTCGTGGCAAGACGCGCATCGGTTATGAGGTTAAAAGCCTGGTGAGTGAGCTGGAGGATTTCTTGGGATTCAATCGTCATCACGATGCAGTGGTCATCGGCACCGGTAGCTTGGGCACTGCGCTGATGCAGGACCACGGCTTGGAGCACTACGGGCTCAATATCGTTGCTGGCTTTGATGTGCGTGATGAGGTCATCGGAAAGCAACTGGGAGGCGTCCCTGTGTTTTCCATCAGCGAACTGGAGGCATGGCAGGCCAAACACACCATTCCCATCGCCATTCTCACTGTACCGGTTGAACGGGCTCAGGAATGTGCCGATTTGGCGATTGCTTGCGGTGTGACCGCACTGTGGAACTTCACGCCCTATCGCATCAAGGCGCCCGAGAACGTGGTGATTGCCAACACCTCCATCTATGCTCACCTGGCGATTATCTACAACAGGATGCAAGGCCAAACGACTTGACTGATGACAGGTGAAGGCCGTGTGAGGCTTTAAGAATCAAGGAAAGAGTAACAACGCCACAAGATGAAGGTAATCGGTTTCACAGGAAATTACGGTAAGGAAGATAGTCTCCCCCAAGCCTATCTCATGACCGACTCCTGCATCCTGTACACGGGACGCCCGTTCTTCGTCCCCGATTTTGCTCAAACCTTTTTGGCCACTCCTGCCATTGTCGTTCGCATGAATCGCCTGGGCAAGTGCGTGGCGCCAAAGTTCGCTCACCGTTATTGGGATGCCTTTACCGCGGCATTCACGGTGAGGGCCTGTCACAGCGATGACAACCGCTTGACGGGATTGGACCGGGCATTTGACGGAGCGGCGATTGTCGGCGAATGGGTTACGGTGGACGGCTTCCAAGACGTGGCACACGTGCCTGTCGAGATAAGTGTCAACGGCCTGGAGGTGGCCAACCGCTGCCTGGCCGATATGCAGCATCCGCTGGAAGAACTGATTGCCGCTACTAGCACACGTTGCAGCATCAAGATGGGCGACATGCTGTTCACTGGCGATGCTGGCGATGCGCTGGCGATGAAACCTGGTGACCACCTGACAGCCACCATCAACGGGAATCAGGTGCTTGACGTAAAGGTGAGGATGTGACACCAGATGAATGATAAGAAGTTAGAAATGAATTAAATGACAACCAATATGCGCAAACTGACAAAATTTCAATTTGCATGTGTGGTCTTGATGGCCATCTTTAGCGCCAGCTATGCGGCTGCGTTCAACACATCGATTTATGCGGCCCAGTCACGCCTGGCAACAGGCAAGTGGGTAAAGGTGTCGGTGCCCGAGAACGGCATGTACGAGATCACCTATGACGAGTTGCGTGAAATGGGATTCAGCAATCCCGGCAGGGTGCATGTTTATGGCGTGGGCGGTAACCGCATCAGCGAAATGCTTAACGGCACGGCTCCCGATGACCTGCAGCAGGTGCCCATGCTCCGTTCCAATGACAAGATATGCTTCTATGCGAATGGACCGGTATCATTCACCATCAGTGACTATAACACAAATCCCCACTATACGCGCATCTTCAACCCATACTCACAGGTGGGCTGCTACTTCCTGACCGAGGAATCTTCGGCCGACCTGACGCCTTCCAAGAAGACCGTGGTGACGGTGTCATCTTATGTTGACCGTCCTTGGAGTCTGGACTATTTCTATCATGAGCGTGATCTCGTGAGTATTTCCTCATCGGGCAAAGAGATGCTGGGCGAGGACTTTACCAAAAGCAGGTTGCTTGTCGATTACTATCTGCCCCACTTGTCTGACAGGAGCGTTGTAGTGCAGTCGGTGATGGCTGCCAATGCCAGTGAAGTGTGCTACGCCAACGCTGTTCTGCACAGCGAAGAAGCTACTGACACGACTTCCTATACCGTGGCTTCGTCGCGAATTTACAAGCCTTCATCAACCAATGTGCATTACAACATTGCTTCGCCCTATGGCACATTGACGCTGACTAATCCCTCCGAGCATGGCCAGTTTGAGCCTTATCTCAAGTTTGCCAGCAGTGCCGGCCGCTCCATCATTGCGCGCTTGGACTATTTTATCATAACCTATAAGCGCGAGAACATCCTTGCCGATGCTCCCGATAACCAGTTGGTTATGGGCTATGGCGCGACCAACGGCTCAGAGCGGTTCATGCTCCCGGGCGCTTCGTCAAGCACTGTCGTGTGGTACATCAACAACACCAAGAGCCCGATGCTGGTCACCACCAAGCCCTATAATGACGCAAGCGGCAGCGGCTTGTGCTTCTACTCTGCGCCGTTGACCAGTTCCAATTATGTGGCCTTTGACCCGAACAAAACGTTGAAGAAGATTTCGGGCTTTGAGCCTGTGGCAAACCAGAACCTGCATGGAATGGCGGTGCCCGACCTGCTCATCATCACGGCTTCGGCCTTCAAGGAGCAGGCCGAAAGGTTGGCCGACATGCACCGTGCCGTTGACGGCATTGATGTGGCCGTCGTGACACAAGACCAGGTTTTCAACGAGTTCTCCAGCGGTACACGTGACGGCATGGCCTACCGCCTGCTGTGCAAGATGCTCTATGACCGCAACCGCGATAAGTTTAAGAATCTGTTGCTGTTCGGAACCGGTTCGTTTGACAACCGTGAGTTGATGGGTAGCCATCCCAACGACCTGTTGACCTACCAGAGCGACAACAGCAACTATCAGAACCTGTCCTATACCAGTGATGACTTCTTTGGTTTCTTGGACGATAATTCTGGAACGAACATCTCTAATGACAAGTTGCGCATTGGCGTTGGACGCATCACTTGCGCCAACGTTGAGGAGGCCCGCAGCGATGTTGACAAGATTGTGGAATACTACGCCAACCCCGATTATGGCGTGTGGCGCAACAGTGCCCTCGTGATGACCGACGCACAGGATAACGGCGAGTATATGTTCGAGGGTCAGGGCTACAAGAACCAGATTGACAATGCGCTCAATACCGGCATGAACGTGAACACGGCGCACAACAGCATGTATCCCCGTTCGACCACTGAGCCTAAATTTGCCGTTGAGCGCAAAACCGCGACCGAGGCCAAGCAGCAGATTGCCTTCCAGTTGAAGGATGGCGCCTACTATGCCACCTATGTGGGCCATGCCGGCGCCGTCTCGTTCACCAAGACAAACAAGATGTGGACCACGGGTGACGTGTCGCGCACGTCCTATCCGCATTTCCCCATCATGTCCACAGCGTGCTGTAACGTGGCGCACTACGATAACGCCTCGCGCGGCATTGCCGAGCTGATGTTCCACAAGCGTGACGGTGGCGCTATCGCGCTGCTCACTTCTTCGCGCATGGTGTATGCCGCCCCCAACGACCAGTTGAACCAGTACTTCATCAACTCGTTGTTCAGCTATGACGCAAACGGCGTGATGCCCACGCTGGGTGAAGCCTATAAACAGGCTAAACTGGGCTTCACGACGGCCGATGTCAACAAGATGTCGTTCTTCCTGCTGGGTGACCCGGCCATGCGTGTGAATTATCCCATTTCACGGTTTAACATCACTAGCGTGAACGGTGTCGATGTGACCGACACGTTGAAGGCGACGATCAGTCCGCTCTGCAAGTTCGAGGTTAAGGCCCAGGTGGTGGATGCCCAGGGCAATATCGACACGGAATTCAATGGTGATGCAACGGTGACACTCTATGATCGCGAGAGGTTGTACACAACATTGAGTTTCAAGGTGAACGGCGAATACGAAGATCGTGATATTCATTATGACCGTCCCAAATTGGCCGAGGTTTCGGGACGCGTGGTGAACGGCATGTTCACGGGTGAGGTGATTACCCCCAAGTCGCCGCTGGCACTCGACGAGGACGTCCTGCTGCGCGTTTATGCCCACAAGGACAACAGCGACTACATGGTGAACGGCTTCACCAAGCAGGTGACGATGCTCGCTTACAACGACTCTCTTGCCATCAACGACGACCAGGCACCGGTCATCACGGCCATGTATATCAATGACCAGATGACCTTTGAAGACGGTGCAATGGTAGCACCACAGGCGATGCTGTATATCAGTGCCAGTGACGATATGGGCATTAACGTGCAGTCCAATTCGGCTCACAACAGCATGAAACTTCAGCTTGACGGCGGTAAGCAGTCCTATGGCGAAGTGACATGTTTCGCAACGGTAACCGATGGCACTAAGACGGTGAACATCGAGTACCCGTTGTCGAATCTCTCTGAGGGCATGCACACGCTCACTTACACCGTCTATGACATGCTGGGCAACAGCGCCAGCCGCACCATCACGTTCATGGTGGGACAAGCGTCGGCTGTCGGTCTCGTGACCGATAAGATGCCCGCATTCCTGGACGATGAGGTCAACTTCGACGTGGAGACCGAGCTCACCCCCGTTCCCGAGATGGTGCTGCGTGTGACCGATGCGACAGGACGTCTCGTGTGGATGAGCACCACCGGCAATTTCCCGGTGAGCTGGGACATGAAGGACATGGACGGCAACAAGGTGCCTGCAGGACTGTACCGCTACTTCGGCACCTATAACGATGGGGTGAACTACGGCGGAACCCCCATTAACAAGCTCATTGTCCTTGATCCCCTCAAGAAAGCCAGCGAAGAGGAATAACAAAAAAAGCCCAAGTGTCTCGGGCGTGGCTTGGGACAGATAACCGCGTGGGAGCGACTCAGCAAGTGTGAGGACGCTCCCACGTTTACATTGTTTAGCATTTGTGTGAAAAGAGAAAAAAACTAAGTCCAAGGGGCTGAAATCTAAAATCTTTTATTACCTTTGTGGTTTGAATTATTGGCACGATGGTAATCCGGAGTGACGATGCTGAAATGAAGAACAGCAAGAAATTTACAAAAACAAGATATATGCGTAATTTGAGAAATTTTCAATTTGCTTGCGTGGTTCTGATGGCCATTTTGGGCATCAGTTATGCAGGTGCTTTAAATGTAACGAATTATTCGACCCAGTCAAAACTGGCTACTGGCAAGTGGGTCAAGGTTTCTATCCCCGAGAATGGGGTATATGAGATTACCTACGATGAACTGATCTCGATGGGCTTCAGCAATCCCGCTCAGGTGCACGTGTATGGTGTGGGCGGTAACCGCATCCCCGAGCAGCTCACTGGCAACGCGGTCGATGATTTGATTCAGGTGCCTATCCTGCGCTCAAACAATAAGATCTGCTTCTATGGCAATGGCCCGGTTTCATTCACCACAAAGGACAATAGCTCTAACACTCACTACATGCGCGACCTCAACCCTTACGCACAGGTGGGTTGCTATTTCTTGACCGAAGAGGCTTCTCAAGACCTGGTGCCTGAAGACCGGGTTTCGCCCACGGTGACCGAATATGTCGATAATCCCGTCAGTTTAGGCTATTTCTATCACGAACGCGACTTGATGAGTATCACCAGCTCGGGTAAGGAAATGTTGGGTGAGGATCTCACTAAGCGTCCTCCGCTCATCGATTATTACCTGCCTCATCTGGCCGATAGCACGATTGTGGTGCACACGACCATCGCGGCTTATGCGACCGAAAGCGTTTATGCCAATGCTGTGATTCATAGCGGCAACGCCACCGATACGACGGTATATTCCGTTTCTTCGTCACGCATCGCTAAACCGGTGCAGAATTCCTATACGAAGTACAACTCAGCGTCTCCTTATGGCGCGTTGCACTTGAAACATCCTGCCGAGCGTGGTCAGTTTGAACCTTATATCAAATTCACGTCCGATACCGCATCGGCTTCAATTGCGCGATTGGATTATTTTATCTTGTCCTACAAGCACGAGAACGTCTTTGATGACGCTCCCGACAATCAGATGTTCATGGGATATGGCGTCACCCGTGGCGGAGACCGTTTCTTGTTGCCCAACGCATCGCCTAGCACTGTGGTGTGGTTCATCAACAACACCAAGAGCCCGATGAGAGTGTCCACCCAGCCCTATGATGATGCAAGTGGCAAGGGCCTTTGCTTCTTCTCGGTGCCTGTCGCTTATTCCTACTATGTGGCCTTTGATCCTGCCAAGACATTGAAGAAGATAACCGCCTATGAGCCGATCGACAACCAGAACCTGCACGGTATGCCGGTGCCTGACTTTCTTATCATCACGCCAGCGATATACAAGGAACAGGCCGAACGATTGGCCGATTTGCACCGTGCAGTTGACGGCATTGATGTGGCTGTCGTGACCCAGGACCAGGTCTTCAACGAGTTCTCCAGCGGTACACGTGACGGTATGGCTTACCGCCTGCTGTGCAAGATGCTGTATGACCGCGACAGCAACAAGTTTAAGAATATGCTGCTGTTTGGCGCGGGCTCGTTCGACAACCGTGAGCTGATGGGCAGCCATCCCAATGACTTGTTGACCTACCAGAGCGACAATAGCAATTCATCTGACCGCACGTTCACAAGTGATGACTTTTTCGGTATGATGGATGACAACTCTGGCAGCAACGTTGCCAATGATAAGTTGCGCATTGGCATTGGCCGCATCACTTGCGCCGATGTGGATGAGGCACGCAGCGATGTTGACAAGATTGTGGAATACTATGCCAACCCTGACTATGGCGTGTGGCGCAATAACGCTCTCGTGTGGAGCGATACTCCTGACAATGGCCAGTACATGTTCCAGGGTCAGGGTTACAAGAACCAGATCGACAATGCGCTCAAGACGGGTATGCACGTGAACACGGTGCACAATAGCATGTACCCCCGTTCAACCACCGAGCCCACATTCTCCGTTGACCGCAAGACGGCGACCGAGGCCAAGCACAAGCTCACGCTTCAGTTAAAGGCTGGCGCCTACTTTTCCACCTATGTGGGCCATGCAGGTGCCGTCTCGTTCACCAAGACAAACAAGATGTGGACCACGGGTGACGTGTCGCGCACGTCCTATCCGCATTTCCCCATCATGTCCACAGCGTGCTGCGATGTGGCACACTTCGACAACGACTCGCGCGGTATTGCCGAGCTGATGTATCACAAGCGTGACGGTGGTGCCATTGCGATGCTCACGTCCTCACGCATGGTGTTCGCTTCGTCCAACGACAAGCTGAACCAGTACTTCATCAATGCGCTGTTCAGTTATGACAGCAATGGCGTGATGCCCACGCTGGGTGAAGCCTATAAACAGTCAAAACTGAGCTTTACCTATCAGGACATCAACAAGATGTCATTCTTCCTGCTGGGTGACCCTGCCCTGCGCGTGAATTATCCCATTTCACGGTTCAACATCACTCGCGTGAATGGCACCGATATGACCGACACAACCCATGTCGCTACGATCAGCCCCCTCTGCAAGTTCGAGGTTAAGGCCCAGGTGGTGGATGCACAGGGTAATATTGACACTGGCTTCAATGGCGATGCCACGGTGACGCTCTACGACCGTGAAGAACTGTTCACGACGTTATCGTTCAATGTGGGCAACGGCGTGAAAGAAGACCGTAACATCTATTGTGACCGTGCCAAGCTGGCCGAGGTTTCGGGACGCGTGGTGAACGGTATGTTCACCGGAGAGGTCATTGTGCCGAAGTCACCCCTGGCAAGCAACGAGGGTGTGCAATTGCGCGTTTATGCCCACAAGGACAACAGCGACTACATGGTGAACGGCTTCACCAAGAAGATCACCATGCTGCCCTATAACGAGGCTGTGGCTATCGAAGACGAGCAGGCTCCTGTCATCAATGCCATGTATGTGAATGACGAGTTGACCTTTGAAGACGGTGCTATGATCGCCCCCGAGGCAATGCTCTACATCAGCGCCAGTGACAACGAGGGTATCAATATGCAGCCTAACTCGGTGAGCAACACGATGATACTTCAACTTGACGGCGGCAAGCAGTCCTACGGTGAGGTGATTTACTTTGCAAAAGTCGCCGACGGCGGCAAGACGGTGAATATCGAGTTCCCGTTGTCAAACCTCTCTGAGGGCATGCATACCCTCACTTACACGGTCTATGACATGCTGGGCAACAGCACAAGCCGCACAATCACGTTCGTGGTAGGTCAGGCATCTGCCGTCAACCTCGTGGCCGATAAGATGCCCGCCTTCTTGGACGGCGTGGTTAACTTCGATGCCGATACTGAGCTCACGTCTAGTCCCGAGATGGTGGTGCGTGTGACCGATGCTGTGGGACATCTCGTGTGGATGACCACGACCCGAAATTTCCCGGTAAGCTGGGATATGAAAGACATGAACGGCAATAAGGTGCCTGCAGGTCTGTACCGATACTTCGGCACCTACAACGATGGGGTGAACTACGGCGGAACACCCATCAGCAAGCTCATCATCTTGGATCCGCTCAAGACGGCCAATAACTGAAATCTGTAGAGGTGCCATCACGATGGCACCTCGTGTGATATAGAATAAAAAACACTTTTAAAGAATGAGATATATGCGCGATATGACAAAACTTCAGCTTGCCTGTTTGGTATTGATGGCTTCTTTGTGTATCGGCACCGCAGGTGCGTTTGACGCATCTGTTTATGCGACACAGTCCAAGCTTGCCTCAGGCACGTGGGTGAAGGTGACGATACCCGAGAGCGGTATCTACGAGATCACCTATGACGAGTTGCTCGAGATGGGTTTCACCAATCCTTCTCAGGTCCATGTCTATGGTCATGGCGGTAATCGCATCAGCGAGGTGCTCAATGGCAGCGCTTTCGATGACTTGAAAGCGGTGCCCATCTTGCGTGTGAATGACAAGATTTGCTTCTATGCTAACGGTCCTGTGTCATTCTCGATGGCTGGTTTTTCTTCGGTACCACACTACACGCGTGTCTTCAACCCCTATTCTCAAGTGGGCTGCTACTTCCTTACTCAGGAATCATCGGCCGACGTGGTGCCTTCTAACAAGAGAGTGCCCTCAGTGACCAACTATCAGGATGTCACCTCAAGCATGAGCTACTTCTATCATGAGAGGGATTTGATGACTCCCTTCAGTTCGGGAAAAGAGCTGTTGGGCGAGGATTTCTCAAAGGGTGATCTGATGATTGACTACTACCTGCCCAAGCTGTCTGACAGCACCATTGTCGTGCACACGGCAATCGCTGCCAACGTCAAGGGAACGACCTATGCCAATGCTGTAATACATAGTGGCAGCGGCACCGACACGACAGCCTATAGCGAGGAGGCTTCATGCGTCTATATGCCGTTGGATTATGTTTATTACAACACGGCGTCTCCCTTCGGAGAACTCAAGCTGTCTCACCCCGCCGAGCATGGCCAGTACGAACCCATCTTGAAGGGGTTGGCCGATACGATGTCTTACTCCCTGACACGTCTGGACTACTTCATCCTGACCTATAAGCATCACAACGAGTTATCAGGAATGGCCGATAACCAGATGCTAATGGGCTATGGCGAAACTACGGGCAAAGAGCGCTTCATGCTGCCCAATGCCACACCGAGCACCGTGGTATGGTTTATCAATAACACAAAGAACCCGTCAAGGGTTCCCACGACATCCTATAACGATGAGACCGGCAGTGGCATCTCGTTTTTCTCAAATCCACTTTCCTATTCAACCTATGTGGCATTTGATCCCGCTAAAACGCTGAAGAAGATTTCGGGATTTGAGCCTGTGAGCAACCAGAATCTGCATGGAATGGCCGTGCCCGATATGCTCATCATCACTACCGACTTGTTCAAGCAGCAGGCCGAACGTCTGGCGGCCATGCATCGTGCCGTAGATGGCATTGATGTGGCAGTTGTGACCCAGGAACAGGTGTTTAACGAGTTCTCCAGTGGCACGCGTGACGCAATGGCATACCGCTTGCTGTGCAAGATGCTGTATGACCGCAATAGTGAAAAGTTCAAGAATTTGCTGCTCTTTGGAACCGGATCCTTTGATAACCGTCAGCTCGTTGGAGCTCACCCCAATATCCTGCTTACCTATCAGAGCGATAACAGCAGTGTTTTGGATCAGACCTTCATCAGTGATGATTTCTTTGCTTTTCTGGACGATGGCTCTGGCGCCAACATCTCCAGTGATAAGATCAACATTGGTGTTGGCCGTATCACTTGTGTTGACGAGGATGAGGCTCGCAGCGATGTTGACAAGATTGTGGAATACTATGCCAATCCCGACTACAGCGCATGGCGCAATAACATTATTGTGTCGAGTGACTCGCCCGATGGCGGCAAATATATGTTCCAGGCTCAGGGCTACAAGAACCAGCTCGAGGGCGACTTGAATACGGGCATGCATGTGAGCACGGTTCACGACAGCATGTACCCCCGTTCGGCATTTGAACCCACGTTTGCTGTCGAACGCAAGACGGCGACCGAGGCCAAGCATCGCATGAGCTATTTGCTGAAGGAGGGCGCTTACTTCCTCACTTATGTGGGTCATGCCGGTTCGGTAAGCTTGACGAAGTATAATAAGATGTGGACGACCTCTGATGTCTCCAGTACCTCTTATCCTCACTATCCCATCATGTCATTGGCTTGCTGTGATGTGGCACATTACGATAACGATTCGCGTGGCATTGCCGAACTCATGTTCCACAAGCGTGACGGAGGCGCCATCGCTTTGCTGACTTCGGCACGCATGGTGTCTGCCGACCCCAACGACCAGTTGAACCGGTATTTCCTCAACTCGCTCTTCAGCTATGACCGCAATGGCGTGATGCCCACAATAGGTGAGGCTTACTGTAACGCCAAGCGCAGCTTTGCTAATGCGAATACTAACAAGTTGTCATTCTTCCTGTTGGGTGACCCTGCCATGCGCGTGAACTATCCCTCGCCCCGATTCAATATCACGAGTGTGAACGGTACTGACGTGACCGACACTCTGAACAATGCCGAGGTGAGCCCCTTATGCAGGTTCGAGGTTAAAGCCCAGGTTGTCAATGACAATGGCGAGATTGACACGTCGTTCAATGGCGATGCCACGGCAACGCTTTATGGTCCTGAGAACAAATTCACGACCCTAACCTTCATTACGGGAGGACAGGTAGTGGATAGGGATATCTTTATGGACCGTAACAAGTTGGCCGAGATTACGGGTAGGGTAGAGAATGGCATGTTCACCGGCTCGATGATCGCCCCCAGAATTCCTTATGGTCGTGCCAATACGGTGCTCATGCTCATGCTGCGTGTATATGCTCACAAGGACAACAGCGATTGCATGGTCAATGGAGTTACCAAGCAGATCGTTATGCTCCCCTATGACGAGACCAAGGTCTTGGAGGACCAGGTGGCTCCTGTGATCAATTCCATGTACCTGAATGACGAAGTGACCTTCAATGAGGGCGCAATCGTCTCGCCCAATGCCATGTTGTATATCGACATCAGCGACAACGAGGGTGTGAACCTGCAGGCCAACTCGGCATCCAGCAGCATGAAGCTGTTGCTCGATGGCGGCAAGCAGTCTTATGGTGATGTCCTTTGCGGTGCCTCGGTTTACGATGGCAGCAAGTCGGTGGTGATCAGGTATCCCATCAATAACCTCTCTGAGGGCATGCATACCCTCACTTTCACGGTTTATGATTTGTTGGGAAACAGCGCTACCAGGACCATCTCGTTCATGGTAGGCCAGTCGTCGATTGTCGATGTCCGTGCCGACAAGTATCCGGCTTTCGTCAACGAGAATGTCAGCTTTGATTTGGACTCGAAACGCACCCTTCATCCCGACATGACCTTCCGCATCACCGATGCGACGGGCAAACTCGTGTGGATGACGACAACCCGCAGCTTCCCTGTGACTTGGGACATGAAGGACATGAACGGCAATAAGGTGCCTGCGGGCCTGTACCGCTACTTCGGCACTTACAACGATGGCGTGAATTATGGTGGCACACCCATCAACAAGCTCATCGTGCTGGATCCTGTCAAGACCAAACATTGACCATGACCGTTTTGCTTTAACGGGTTCTGATAAAGATTTGCAGGGGCATCTCTCATTGTGAGCGGGTGCCCCTGTGTCTTTACCTCTGTTTGAAGCGAAAAAAGCAAAAAACTGATGGATAAGGGTTAATAGCTGAAAGCTTTTTATTATCTTTGCCGTTTAAATAAACGGATAACTGATAAAACAATACAATACATTATGTCGATTGATCAAATACTAGCACAGGCCACATCTTTGGCAGTCAAAGAGTTGTACGGAGTGGAGTTCCCCGCCGAGAAGATTGTTCCGCAGACGACCAAAAAGGAATTTGAGGGCAACGAGACGATTGTTGTCTTTCCTTTCCTGAAGGCGTCGCACAAGGCGCCCGATGCGACAGCTCAGGAGATTGGCGAGCACATGCTGGCCCATTGCGACGCTGTCGAGAAGTTCAACGTTATCAAGGGCTTCCTGAACATCACCATCAAGCCCTCGTTCTGGACCGGCGTGCTCCAGCATGTCGCCCAGACGCCAGACTATGGTTTCACTGCTGCGACCGACGACAGCCAGTTGGTGATGATTGAGTATTCGTCGCCCAATACCAACAAGCCGCTGCATCTGGGACACGATCATGGAGGCCAACGGCTACAAGGTGGTGAAGACCAACATCGTCAACGACCGTGGCATCCACATCTGCAAGTCGATGCTCGCATGGCTCAAGTGGGGCAACGGCGACACGCCCGAGTCCACGGGCAAGAAGGGTGACCACCTGATTGGCGACTTCTATGTTGCCTTCGACAAACACTATAAGGCCGAAATCAAGGAACTCGTCGAGAAAGGCATGAGCCCCGAAGAGGCCGAGAAACAGGCTCCGCTCATCCAGGAAGCACACGACATGCTGCGCCGCTGGGAGGCTGGCGACCCCGAGGTGCGCGCCTTGTGGGAGAAGATGAACAATTGGGTCTATGCCGGCTTTGACGAGACCTACCGCCGCATGGGCGTTTCGTTCGACAAGATCTACTACGAGAGCGACACCTATCTGGTGGGCCGCGATACCGTGCTTGAGGGCCTCGAGAAGGGCTTGTTCTACCGCAAGGAGGACAACAGCGTGTGGGCCGACCTCACCCCCGACGGTCTGGACCACAAGCTGCTGCTGCGCAGCGACGGCACGTCGGTCTACATGACTCAGGATATCGGTACTGCCCAGTTGCGCTACAAGGACTATCCCATCGACCGCATGATCTATGTCGTGGGCAACGAGCAGAACTACCACTTCCAGGTGCTCTCGCTGCTGCTTGACAAGTTGGGCTTCAAGTGGGGCAAGGATCTGGTGCACTTCTCCTATGGCATGGTAGAGCTGCCCAACGGCAAGATGAAGTCCCGTGAGGGTACCGTCGTCGATGCCGACGAGCTCATGGACGAGATGATAGCAACCGCTACCGAGATGGCCGGTGAGCCTGGACGTCTGCAAGGCGTGTCCGAGGAAGAGCGCGACGACGTGCTGCGCATGATTGGCTTGGGTGCTTTGAAGTATTTCATCCTCAAGGTTGACCCCAGGAAGACCATGCTGTTCGACCCCAGCGAGTCCATCGACTTCAACGGCAACACGGGCCCCTTCATCCAGTACACCCATGCCCGCATCAAGTCGGTGCTGCGCAAGAGCGGCGAGGACTATAACGCTGTGGACATCAGCACCGTTGCTCCTAACGAGAAGGAAACCTCGCTTATCCAGAAGTTGGCTGACTTCACTGCCGCCGTCAGCGATGCAGGCCGCAACTACAGTCCCGCCTTGATAGCCAACTACGTCTATGACTTGGCCAAGGAATATAACCAGTTCTATCATGACTACAGCATCCTCAAGGAGCAGGACGAGAAGGTGCGTGCCTTCCGCCTGTTGCTCAGTGCCACGGTTGCCGATGTCATTTGCCGCGGCATGTCGCTGCTCGGCATCGAGGTGCCCGAGCGCATGTAAAATAATCAGTAGAGTTGGCATGGTTTTTGCTACTGAAAACTAAGAACTAAAAACTAACAACTACAAGATATGAACAACTGGAATAATAACATCGAGAACGGCTACCAGACCGCCGTTCAGGCCGAGAATGAATTGACGTTGCAGCGCTATGTCGCTGGCGTGATGCGCAAGGTGTATGGCAAGATGGCTTTGGGCCTGTTGGCCACCGCCATCACGTCCTACCTGATGTTGTCCAGCGATGCTCTGATGAACATGCTGTTCAGCACCACGGCGACAATCTGGATTCTGTTTGCAGCCGAGTTAGGCCTGGTCATCTACCTGAGTGCCCGCATCGACAAGCTGAGTGCAGGCACGGCAATCGCCCTGTTCTACGCCTACAGTATCTTGAACGGTATCACGTTGACGCCTATCTTCATGGCATATACCGGCGTGTCGATTGCCACAACCTTTGCCATTACGGCTGGCACCTTTGGCGCCATGACCATCTTCGGCTATGTGACGCGTCAGGACTTGTCCAAGATTGGCTCCTTCCTGTTCATGGCACTGATTGGACTTATCGTGTGCGCGATAGTGAATATGTTCATGAAGAACTCAATGTTTGATCTGCTCATCAGCTGTGCCGGTGTGCTCATCTTTGTGGGACTCACCGCATGGGATACCCAGGCCATCATGGGCAAGGTCGCCACGATGGGCGCTCTGACCCTCTATCTCGACTTCATCAACCTGTTCCTGTATCTGCTGCGCTTCTTCGGCAGCCGCGATTGATAAAAAGAAGACAACAAATACAACGAATACAATCGACCCCGACAACACTCACGTTGCCGGGGTTGATTTTGAACATAAATGGCCATCAATGCCCGCGAATGGTCAAGAATTTATTATTTAATCGTTATTCATGGTTATTTGTGGTCATTCGTGTAAAAAAAACTCAGTTAAGTAGTTGTTTGAGTTGTGCAAGTTGTCTTTAATTTGTGTTCTAACGTTGCCGGGGTTAATTTTTGAACATAAATGGCCATCAATGCCCGCGAATGGTCATGAATATTTTTTTAATGGTCATTCATGGTAGTTTATGGTCATTCGTGTAAAAAAAACTCAGTTAAGTTGTTTAGGTTGTTTTAGTTGTCTTTATGATAGCTAGGAACCGGATGGTGTTGAATTATTGTTGTCTTTTAGTCATTGTCGTTGGTCAGGCAGTAGAAAATGTATTATCTTTGTGGTGATAATTAACAACAAAATTCAAGGACGATGAAACGTATACTTCTTATATCGATGTTAGCCTTGCTGCCGGTGCTGGCAGTGGCACAGGGGTGGCCTGCCAATTACGGTGGAGTAATGCTGCAAGGGTTCTATTGGGACTCTTTTAATGACAGCAGGTGGACCAATCTTCAATCTCAGGCCGATGAGTTGGCCGAGTTCTTCAAGCTGGTGTGGATTCCGCAGAGCGCCAGTTGTGGCGGCTATACCTCTATGGGCTATGACCCCGAGTACTGGTTTTCCAACTACACAAGTTCCTTCGGCAACAAATCGGAATTGCAGTCGATGATCAATACCTTCAAGGCAAAGGGCATCGGCACCATTGCCGATGTGGTCATCAACCATCGCAAGAGCATCAACGACTGGGTGACATTCCCCGCCGAGGTTTACAAGGGCACGACATACCGCCTGCTGTCAACCGACATCTGCCGCAACGATGATGGCGGTGCTACGCTCAACTGGGCCAACAGCAACGGCCGTTCGCTGAGCGCCAACAACGACAGCGGTGAGGACTGGGGCGGACTGCGCGATCTGGACCATTCCAGCAGTAACGTGCAGACTACCGTCAAGGCCTACCTGCGCATGCTGCTCGATGACCTGGGTTATGCGGGTTTCCGCTATGACATGACCAGGGGCTATGCGGCCAGCTACACGGGATTATATAACGCCTATGCCACGCCGACCTATTCGGTGGGCGAGTACTGGGACGGTAACCTGAGTGCCGTGAAATCATGGATCGACGGCACCAAGGTGAGCGGAGTGGTGCAGAGTGCGGCTTTTGACTTCCCCTTCCGCTACACCATTCGCGATGCGGTGAACAACAGCAATTGGACCGGCTTGTCGGGTAACGGTCTGAACATGGATGCGAATTATCGCCGCTACTCGGTGACCTTTGTCGAGAACCACGACACGCAGTACCGTGACTCTTACAACCCCCAGGATCCCATCAACCAGTATGTCGAGGCCGCCAATGCCTATATGCTTGCCATGCCCGGCACGCCTTGCGTCTTCCTCAAGCACTGGCAGACCTACAAGGAAAGTCTTAAGCAGATGATTTATGCCCGTCAGTTGGCAGGTATCACCAATACGAGCACGACAGCAAGGCACGCCTACAGTGCCAACAACAATTACCACGTGCAGCGCACCACGGGCACCCGTGGCTCCCTCCTCGCCGTGATGGGTGGCAGTGGCTTCTCAATACCTTCAACCTATGTATTGGTGGCTAGTGGAACTAACTACCGTTTGGCGTTGAGCAAGACCACCGAGACGGCATGGGCCAGCGTTCCCAGCGGCAAGCATCAGGACCCGTTCAACGTCACGCTCACAGCCATCAGCCAGTCCTCGGGCGCCCAAATCGTCTATACCCTTGATGGCAGCGAGCCCACTGCAACGAACGGCACGGTCATTGCCAGCGGCGCGAGCGTCGCCATCAAGCGCTGCCTGACCATGAAGGCCGGCTTGCTGATTAACGGCGTGGTGACAGGTGTCATCACACGCAATTACACCGTCGTGAACGAGGAGTATGATGCCTATGAAATCATTGTCTATCTCAAAGACCCGACCGTGGCTCCCAACAACTGGCCGCAGGTGGCCTACTACTGCTGGGACGTCAATAACGTGCAGCAGTGCGGCAACTGGCCTGGCACGGTGGTGACCGAGACCCGAATGGTGGGTGGCGTGAAGTTCTATTGCAAGACCTTTAGCATCACAGGCAGCCAGTACTATCTGAACTTCGTCTTCAGCCAGGGTGGTAGCGCTGCGAGCAGCCATCAGACCGTTGATGTGACGGGTGTGCGCCAGACGGCATTCTTTGAGGTGACGACGCAGACCAACAAGTATCAGGTGAGGGATGTGACCGACACCTATCTGCCTTATCTCGATGCCCAGACCGAGCCGGGCGACGTGAACTCTGACGGTGAGGTGAATATCGCCGATGTGACGGCACTTATCGACTACCTGCTGAGTGGCAATGATGCTGATATCGACATGAATGCCGCCGACGTGAACATCGACCAGGACGTGAACATCGCCGATGTGACCGCTCTTATCGACCTGCTGCTGAGCTGATGCTCGTGACGATGGGTGATTTGTATCATTATTCGAGGTCGTGATACAATAAAAGAAGGTTTTCTTAGTTATTTAGGTAAAAAGACAATAGAAATTTTTACTGATTAGAAATGAAACTGACAAAATCTATAGTTGCCATTGCCATGATGGCTACTGCCTTGACGGCTTGGTCTCAGGGAGATATCAAGAACACGGAGTTTAACCCCGTCACCACGGGTGTGACATCGTTGAGCATTACCCCCGACGCTCGTGGAGCTTCGATGGGTGATCTGGGTGCCGCTACCGAAGCCGACGAGAACTCACAATTCTGGAATCCGTCAAAATATGCCTTTGCCTATAGCAATGCTGGTGTGTCGCTTTCCTACACCCCCTGGTTGCGCAAGATTGTCAATGACATCTATCTGGCTAATCTCTCAGGTTATTATAAACTGGGTGGCGGTGACAACCATGCGGTGAGTGCCTCGTTGCGCTATTTCTCGCTGGGTGAAGTGAATACCTATGAAGGTGAATCCATGCTGTCCACCATCAACCCGTTTGAGATGTCGGTGGATGTGGGTTATAGCCGCAAACTGAGTGAAAAGTACTCGATGGGTGTCGTTTTGCGTTATATCTACAGTGACTTGGGATATAGCGACATGAACACGGGTGACCTGTCGTCGAGTGCGTCTGCATTCTCGGCCGACTTGTCGGGTTACTATACCACGTTCCCTGTGATTGGCCGTAACGAATGTCAGTGGTCGTTAGGTTTCAACTTGTCCAATATCGGTTCAAAGGTGTCCTACAACAAGGGTAATGACCCTGCCTATCTGCCTGCTAACCTGAGGATTGGTACTGCATTCACTTTCCCGCTTGCTGAAGGCAATAACCTGACATTGGCCCTTGACGCCAACAGGATACTTGTTCCTGCCAAGCCGAGGCTCGAGGACTATGACGGCGATAATTATGAATGGGAACAAGCTGTTGAGGATTGGAAGAACAAGTCCTCGATTTCGGGTATTTTCGATAGCTTTAAGGATGACTTTGTCAAGCGCATCACCTATTCGTTGGGTGCCGAATATTCCTACGATGAGAAGTTCTTCCTGCGTGGCGGCTACTACTATGAGAGCAAGTTTGCCGGTAACCGTCAGTACTTCGGCCTGGGTGCTGGTTTCAAGCTTCAAGTCATCAAGATTGACGCCAGCTATATGATAGCCACTGCCCAGAACAGCCCGCTGGACCAGACCCTGCGTTTCACCCTGTCGTTTGACATGGATGGCATCAAGGACTTGTTTGGCCGCAACTAATCTGTTGACAGTTAATAGCTGTACGAGCAACTTTAATATTTAACCTATAGTTGAACAATATGTTCCGTATCGGGATGGGATTTGACGTTCATCGGCTTGTCGAAGGCCGGGAACTGTGGCTCGGAGGAGTGAAAATCCCCTGGGAGAAGGGACTGTTGGGGCATAGTGATGCCGATGTGGCCATCCATGCCTTGTGCGACGCCTTGTTGGGCGCCGCTGCTTTGCGCGATATCGGCTACCATTTTCCTGATACCGACCCGCGCTACAAGGGTATTGACAGCCGCCTGCTGTTGCGCCATGTGATGCGGCTCATTGATGAAAAGGGCTACAGTTTGGGTAACTGTGACATCACCATCTGTGCTGAACAGCCTAAGATCAATCCCCATATCCCAGCAATGCAGCGCGAATTGGCGGCCTGCATGAATTGTGATACCAGCCAGGTCTCCATCAAGGCCACAACGACCGAGGGCCTTGGCTATACGGGACTGGGCGAGGGTATGGCGGCCTATGCCGTTGTCATGCTTGAACCCAAAATCGGCCATCCATGATGACACCCTCTCGACTCCAACGGCGTGTCCCTTATCTTGACATCTTGCGTGTCATCGCTTGCCTGTTGGTCATCCTCATCCACACGCCCATCCGTCAGTACGGCACTTATTATAACACCCCGTCGGTAGCAGGAGCTGTATATACCGTACTGGTGGCGGTGAACTGTAACCTGTTTTTCATGATTACAGGCGCCCTCTTGCTGCCTGTCACCATGACTGGCCGACGCTTTGTCAAGCGCCGCTTGAGCGTGATATTGCCACCGCTCGTGGTGTGGACGGTTGTCTATCTGCTGGAGCATGCTTTCCTGCTTCACAATTTTACCCCGCGCCTGTTGACCTCTATCCTGTTCCATCCCGTTGAGGGGCTGCTGTGGTATGTGTATGTGCTGCTGGTCGTTTATGTGACCTTGCCGCTGGTGAGCAGGTGCATCGATGCCATCGGCAAGCGGGGCGTTGAGGTCGTGCTTGTGCTATGGGTGCTCTCGTCATTCATTCCCTATCAGCATGGCGTCTTCATGGAAGCATCGCAGTCTAGCCACAACATGTTCGGCGCCTTTGCCAACTACTACGGTTATGTGCTGTTGGGTTATTATCTGCACCGCTACGGATTGCCGGTCTTTTCCCGTAAGCATGGCTGGAAGTGGGCGCTGCTGCTGGCTTTCGGCATCGTGGTGATGCCTTTGTTCGAATTCCTGGTGCAGGGCAACTTCGGGATTACTTGGCAGCAGCACATCGACACCATCACCAACGACATCAGCGTCAACAACATCGCCGTGGCTACCTTGCTTTTTGTGCTTGTGCAGCGGTTCGCTCCTGAGCACTATGACCGCAAGAGCCGTCCCATGACCGCGACCTGGTGGCCCATGTTGAGCAAGTGCACCTTCGGCATCTACCTGTCCCAAATGATCATTCTGCGTCAGGTCGTTTGGCCCCTTACGCCCTGGCTGGCCCGCACCCATTGGGTCGTGGATAGCCTGGTGAGTGCCGTCCTGGCTTTCATCGTCTGTTTCGTGCTTGTCTTCATCCTGCGCCGCCTTCCCATCCGTCGCTATCTCGTCGGCAAGTGATTTTTAGGCTCGCCTGACAAAAAATCATCAACACCTTTTGGCAGTTTCTTGGGTTAGGGTTATCTTTGCATAACCACTAACCGTAAATTCCTGTGTATGATGAATAGATATCTTTTCCTGATGATAATGCTGGCTTTTCTGGCGTGCTTGCCCGCGCGTGCCGACTTCCTGATTAATGACAAGGTTTATAGCGCCGACACGCTGGTGCATCGACAGGTGGGGCCAGGCATGGTCAACACCATTGTGCGCATCCCGGAATATCCGCTCAATGTCTATGTGATGGAGGTGGATCTCAACAATCCCAATAACCGGATCGAGACGACCATCGGCTACAATACAGTGGGCCGCACCGAGGCTTTGGCTAACGCTTATACACGCAACCGCACGGCCACCAAGCGCCCTGTGGCGGGCTGCAACGCCAACTTCTGGGTGGTGTCGGGCAACGGGGCTCCATGGAGCAGTTTCCAGCTGGGCACGCCATTGGGTGGTGTGGTCCGCAACGATACTACGCTGGTCAACGACAACACGACCTGGGATTGGTGGAACGGCGGTCCAACGCGCACGGCAGCCGCTGCCATTAGCCACGACAAGACGTTGATGCTGGGTCGCTTGCAGTGGGAAGGTGTCATCACGAGTGATAAACTGGTCCAGCCGTTGCCCTATCACAATGTGAACCGTCGAGCCGTGGCCGGCGAAATCTGCCTGTGGAACGGTGCCTATACCCGCACCCGCGAGTTTGAGGACGATTGGACAGGCTTTAACGAGCGTGGCAACAACCATACCGATAACTATTACCTCACTTTGGCCGACGGAGAAGGCTGGAAGAACAATGCTCCGATGAGGTTTGTTGTAGCCAGCATCGTCAACGATGCCGACCGTCAGACCTTGGGCGGTTATGACGCCTGCTTCACCGTCACGGGCGATGCCAACAAGGCCGCTATGGCCGCTCTCGCCGTGGGTGACGAGATTACTGTGACGTCAGGCTGGCTCGCCATCGAGGGCGGTGCGCCCGGCGAGCGCCCCGACATCGAGAACATGGTGTGGGGTAACGCCCCGATTATGCGCAATGGCGAACTGCTGGGCCGCAACTATGACGAGACCTACAATAGCCAGGTGTATTCCCGCACGTGCTACGGCAGCAGTGCCGACGGCAAGCACCTCTATCTGCTGGTGATAGATAAATCGACCAGTCCCCTCTACGGGCAGTCGGCGGGTTGTCCCACAGCGGTGGCCTGCCAAATACTGAAGCAGATGTGTCCCGATGTCACCGAGATGGTCAACATGGATGCCGGTGGCTCGGCCGAAATGATGCTCTTCGGCAAAATCATCAATACCACGACCGAGGGCACCCCGCGAGCCGTGGCTTGCGGCTGGCTCGTCGAAGCGGTCGGTGAGGAGGATAACGAGGTGATAAGCATTGCCTTTGACCTGCATCGCCTGGATGCACCCGTTTACTCTTCGGTAAAGCCCCGCATTTTAGGCTATAACAGGATTGGCGAACTGGTGGACGAGGATGTGCAGGGATTTACTTTGACCTGTGACGGCTCCATCGGTACCACGAGCGGCAGCACCTTTATCGCTGGTGGAGACCCTGCTACGGGAACCCTCACGGCTACCCTTGGCAACTTGACAGCCACTGTACCCGTTCGCATCATGGCTGCTCAACCGGCGATCGCCCTGCGGCCTATTCTCATCGACAACCGTGACTATCCCATCGAGGTCACCGCGACGGTTAATCAAAGCACCTATTTCTACAACCCTGCGATGCTCGATTGGAACGTTGCCGACACGAGAGTCGCCACCGTCACTGGCGGCGTGTTAAGGGGCGTGGCCAATGGCCAGACCCTCATCGGCTGCAGCATTGGAGGCTTCAATGACAGCGACACCGTGAATGTCGAGATCAGTTCCGAGCCGTATCTTTACCAGAAATGGGACGGCTGGACCTTGAAGGGTGCAGGAGCAAAAAACATCGTAATTGACGAGGCCACAGGCGATGTTACCTTTACCTACAGCAGCAACCGCGCGCCCTATCTGCAAATGAGTAAGGATGTGACGTTCTATAGTCTGCCCGACAGTGTCGTGTTGGTGTTCAACTCCACCATGCCTATCGACTATATCCAGATGGATGCCCGCAACCGCTACTATACCACGTCCCACTTCCTCAGGATGGACCCGCCTGAGGGCGATATGTTTCAAGCGGGCCAGGACTATCGCATCATGCTCGACCTGAACGCTTTGGGCGGTGCCGAAAACGTGGGCACCTTTCCCGTAACCGTCAAGTCCATCAAGTTCACCCTCAACAAGGGCGGCGAGGCAGGCGACCACACCCTGTCGCTGAAATCCTTCTACTGCCACTATGCCAACACAGACGGCCAGCACATCCCGGGAGATGTCAATGCTGACGGCGAAGTAAACATCGCAGATGTCAATGCGATTATCGGCGTAATCCTCTTTGGAAAGCCTACCGAAGGCAATGCCGACGTCAACAATGACACCGAAGTCAACATCGCCGACGTCAACGCCGTCATCAATATCATCCTCTCCTCATCGAAATGATATGCAGATTGTTGTCCTGTTGACCAATTTTAATTACCTTTGTGCCGCTTTTAGCAAGAGGTAATGTAATTGACTGATGAAAGAAAACGAAAAACCTGAAAAAGGAAATCAGATTATAGAAGAAGCGGCGCAGGCCGAATACAAGTACGGCTTTGTGACCGACATTGAGACCGAGGTCATCCCCAAGGGTTTAGACGAGGATGTGGTGCGCCGCATCTCGGCCCTGAAGGGTGAGCCCGAGTGGCTGCTGGAGTTCCGCTTGAAGGCCTATCGCCACTGGCTGACGCTTAAGGCGCCCACGTGGGGACATGTCCATGTGCCTGAAATCGACTACCAGGACATCAGCTACTATGCCGCACCGCGCCACAAGAAGGAGGGCGAGGCCAAGGAGATCGACCCCGAGTTGAAGAAGACTTTCGACAAACTGGGCATCCCCCTTGAAGAGCAGCTGCGCTTGAGCGGCATGGCTGTTGACGCTGTGATGGACAGCGTGAGTGTGAAGACGACCTATCGTGAGCGCTTGGCTGAGTTGGGCGTGATCTTCTGCTCCATCAGCGAGGCCGTGAAGGACTATCCTGACCTGGTGCGCAAGTACTTGGGCAAGGTGGTGCCTTATACCGATAACTTCTATGCCGCATTGAACTCGGCCGTGTTCAGCGACGGCTCGTTTGTCTATATCCCCAAGGGCGTTCGTTGCCCCATGGAGTTATCGACTTATTTCCGCATCAACGCCGCACAGACTGGCCAGTTCGAGCGCACGCTCATTGTGGCTGATGATGACGCCTACGTCTCCTACCTGGAAGGCTGCACCGCTCCCATGCGTGACGAGAACCAGTTGCACGCCGCCATCGTCGAGATTATCGTCGAGGACCGCGCCGAGGTCAAGTACAGCACCGTCCAGAACTGGTATCCCGGTGACAAGGACGGAAAGGGCGGTATCTACAACCTGGTGACCAAGCGCGGACTGTGCCGCGGCGACCACAGCAAACTGTCGTGGACCCAGGTTGAGACCGGCAGCGCTATCACGTGGAAATATCCCAGCTGCGTGCTCAAGGGTGACCACTCGGTGGGCGAGTTCTACAGCGTGGCATTGACCAACAACTGGCAAGAGGCCGACACGGGCACCAAGATGATCCACCTGGGCAAGCACAGCACCAGCACCATCGTGAGCAAGGGCATCAGCGCCGGCCACAGCCAGAACAGCTACCGCGGTATGGTCAAGATTGCTCCCAAGGCAACCGGATGCCGCAACTTCACCCAGTGTGATAGTCTGCTGCTGAGCGACACCAGCGGAGCCCACACCTTCCCCGTGATTGAGGTGGGCAACGATACGTCGGTGGTAGAGCATGAGGCAACTACGAGCAAGATCAACGAGGACCAGATCTTCTACTGCAACCAGCGTGGCATCCCCACCGAGGACGCTGTGGGCCTCATCGTCAATGGTTATGCCAAGGAGGTCATGGCCAAACTGCCGATGGAGTTTGCCGTCGAAGCCCAAAAACTCCTCAGCATCTCGCTCGAGGGCGCTGTGGGATAAAAAACAACTAACAACTAAGGACTAAAAACTAACAACTATCATATGCTAGTCATTAAAGATTTACAGGCCTCGATTGAGGATAAGCAGATATTAAAAGGCGTTAACCTGACCGTCAAGCCGGGTGAGGTGCATGCCATCATGGGTCCCAATGGCTCGGGCAAGAGCACACTGAGCGCTGTGCTCACAGGCAATCCCGCCTATACCGTGACGGGCGGCAGCGTTGAGTTTTACGGCAAGGACCTGTTGGCCTTGTCACCCGAGGACCGCGCCCACGAGGGCCTCTTCTTGAGTTTCCAGTACCCTGTTGAGATTCCTGGCGTGTCGATGGTCAACTTTATGCGCACGGCCATGAACGAGAAGCGCAAATACTTCGGCCAGGAGCCGTTGAGTGCCGCCGACTTCCTGAAAATCATGCGTGAGAAGCGTTCCATCGTGCAACTCGACAACAAACTCGCTTCGCGTGCCGTGAACGAGGGCTTCTCGGGCGGTGAGAAGAAACGCAACGAGATTTTCCAGATGGCCATGCTTGAGCCCAGGCTGAGCATCCTGGACGAGACCGACAGCGGCCTCGACATTGATGCCCTGCGCATCGTGGCCAATGGTGTGAACACGCTCAAGAGCAAGGATAACGCCACCATCGTCATCACCCACTACCAGCGCTTGCTGGATTACATCAAGCCCGATTTCGTCCACGTTCTCTACAAGGGGCGCATCGTCATGAGCGCTGGTCCCGAGTTGGCTCTGGAACTGGAGGAAAAAGGTTATGACTGGATCAAGGAACAAGTCGATTCTCAGCAATAAGAGTGACATGAACGCACTACAGCAATATATCGACTTGTTTGACGAGAGCCGTGAGCTCATCGAGCAGCAATCGCCCGAACTGCTGAACACGATGCGCCGTGCCGCCCGTGAGCAGCTGCAGGACGCACGCTTGCCGCGCAAGGGCAGCGAGGATTATGAGGCCACCGACCTTGAGGCCGTTTTTGCTCATGACTATGGTGTGAATGTGAACCGTCTGCCCTTTGATGCAGACCCAGGTGAGACCTTCCATTGCGATGTGCCCAACATGAGCACCTGCCTGTACTACAGCAGCAACGATGCTTTCCACAGCAGTGCTACAGCCGAGCGCAACATCGGTCAGGTGGTTGTCGCTCCTTTCAGCATGGCTGCAGTGGATTATCCCGAATTGATGTCGGCCTATTATGGCAAGTTGGCCAACATGGGCGATCCCACGGTTGCGCTGAACACGTTGCTCGTGCAGGACGGCCTGTTTATCTATGTCCCTGACGGTGTCGTGGCCGAGCGTCCCCTCCAGTTGGTGAACATCTTCAATGCCGCCCACGACATGATGGTGCAGCGGCGTTTACTCATTGTAGTGGGCAAGAACGCCAGCATCAGGATTCTGGCCTGTGACCATACCCAAAGTCCCGACTACCGCTACCTGAACAATCAGGTGGTGGAGATTGTCGCCATGCAAGGCGCCACGGTGGACTATTACGACATGGAGGAGAGCACTCCCAAAACCAACCGCGTATCGTCCATCTATGTGGACCAGCACGAGGGCAGCAACGTCCTCATCGACGGCATCACCCTCACAAACGGTTTCACGCGCAACAACTATCACGTTGAGGTTAACGGTGAACATGCCGAGACCCACCTGCTGGGCATGACCATCGCCAGCGGTGAGCAGCATGTGGACAGCCACACCTTCATCAGCCACAACGCACCCCGCTGCAACAGCAACGAGATGTTCAAGTATGTGCTTAACGAGAATGCCGTCGGCGCTTTTGCCGGCAAGATTCTGGTGAAGCCCAACTGCCCGCGTGTCGAGGCCTATCAGGGCAACCGCAACCTGTGCGGAGCCCCCACGGCCAAGATGTATACCAAGCCGCAACTGGAGATTTACACCGACGATGTCATGTGTTCCCACGGTTCGGCTGTAGGCCAGCTGGATGAGGAGGCTTTGTTCTACATGCGCACACGCGGCATCGGCATCGATGAGGCCCGCCGTCTGTTGATGCAGGCCTTTGTTGCCGATGTCATCGACGGGGTGCGTCTTGATGCCCTCAAGGACCGCCTGCACTATCTGGTAGAGAAACGCTTTGCCGGCACGTTGAGCAACTGTGCCGGCTGCATGGCCTCCTGCAAGAACAATTAGCAGTTTTTAGGCGATAGTAATCATACTAACAACTTAAAACTAACAACTCACAACTAGAAACAATGGACATCAATAAGATACGTGAGGATTATCCCATCCTGCAGCGCGAAGTGGCAGGGCGCCCGCTCGTCTATCTCGACAATGCAGCGACGTCACAGACGCCGCGCCAGGTTGTTGAGGCCATCGACCAGATGTACTATCATTACAAGGCCAACGTGCATCGTGGAGTGCATACTCTCTCGCAAGAAGCAACCGACCTGGTGGAACTCACGCGTGAGAAAGTCCGTGCCTTTATCAATGCCGGCAGCACCCAGGAGGTCATCTTCACCCGTGGCACGACCGAGGGCATCAACCTTGTGGCATCCTCCTTTGGCCAGATGCTTGAGAACGGCGACGAGATCATCGTTACCGTGATGGAGCATCACAGCAACATCGTGCCCTGGCAACTGATTGGACAGCGCAAGCGCATCACCCTGCGCGTCGTGCCCATCGATGACAGCGGCCAGGTGGATATGGAAGCCTATGAGGATTTGTTCAGTGACAGCACCCGCTTTGTCGCTCTGGCCCACGTGTCTAATGTGCTGGGTACGGTCAACCCCGTCAAGGAGATGATTGCTGTGGCTCATCGCCATGGTGTTCCTGTACTCATCGACGGTGCTCAGGCCGCACCGCATGTTCGCGTCGATGTCCAGGACCTGGATTGCGACTTCTATGCTTTCTCGAGCCACAAGATGTATGGTCCCGCTGGCGTGGGCATCCTCTATGGCAAGCGTTATTGGCTGGACAAGATGCCGCCTTATCAGGGTGGGGGAGAGATGATCGGACAGGTGACGTTTGAGCGTACTACCTTTGCCGAGCTGCCCTTCAAGTTCGAGGCTGGAACGCCCGACTTTGTCGATATCGCTGCCTTTGGTGCCGCCATCGACTACATTCAGTCATTAGGCATAGAGAACATCGCGGCTCACGAGCACGAATTGCTCGCAGCGGCGGTCGAGGGCTTGCAGACGATAGATGGCATCCGCCTGTTTGGTACTGCACCTGGCAAGAGCGGTGTCGTGTCGTTCCTGGTGGGCAACATCAGCAGCTACGACATGGGTCTCTTGCTCGACAAACTGGGTGTCGCAGTGCGCACTGGTCACCATTGCGCCCAACCGTTGATGGCCCGCTATGGCGTGACCGGAATGGTGCGTGCATCGTTTGCCGTCTATAACACGCTCGACGAGGTCGCTGCCTTTGTTGCGGCTACCCGCCGTGTCGTTGCCATGCTTGAATAGCAATTTTTTATTTCAAACATAGAGTAACTCCACATCATGAAGCCGATCAAATCACTATTACTGCTCTTGTGCCTGGCGTTGTTGCCATGCCGATTGGCGGCCCAGGACACTGCCTCTACGATGATTGCCGTCAACGACGCCACCTCTGTGCCTCTGTCAGATATTATCGCAACGGGCTTGCCCGTCCTTTATGTACAGACAGTGAATGGCGAGGAACCCACTTGCGAATATGTATATGCTCCTGCTGGATCGATGGGTGCCACAATCAGGAATGCGACCAAGGTGCCTGGAAGGATGACCATATATCAACGCATAGGCGGAATGGACAGCTTGTTGTATGACAGCGGCGACTATGTGAAATCTGAGAGTGGATTAACCATCAAAATCAGAGGCAATACCAGTGCCTTTGAGCCCAAGAAACCCTATAAAATCAAATTGCAAAAAAAGCATGATCTGCTGTTCCGCGGCGTGGACTCGGTCTATAAGGACAAGGACTGGGTACTTCTCAAGGACATGCATCTCATGGCTAAAGCTGGTTTCAAGGTAGGGGAGTTGCTGGGAATGAAGTGGACTCCGGGACATCGCTATGTGGCCCTCGTTGTCAATGACGATTATCGGGGAATTTACCTGCTGTGTGAATCGGTAGAGCGTAATCCTGAATGCCGTCTGAATGTGGACAAGCGGTCGGGTTACATCTTTGAGTGCGACCCATACTGGTGGAACGAGGACGTTTACGTGAATTCGGTGACCTCTCCATCCTATAACTTCACCTTCAAGTATCCTGATAGTGAGGACATCCTGCCCGAGCAGTTGGAGTATATGCAGACCTTGGTGACGGCCTACGAGAACAGCCTCAAAACCGTTAACTATCCCCAATGGATCGATGTGCCGTCATTTGCGGCTTGGTGTCTGGCGCGAGACCTGTCCGGAACAAAAGATTCTGGCGGCGCCAACCGTTTCTATACCAAGTTTGACAGTACCGACACGTCTAAGATCGTGATGCCTGTGTTGTGGGACTTTGACATGGATGAACGCATGACAGGAGCATGGTCACGCTGCCACACCGATCATTTCTCAAGTCTTTTCAACAACTCGAACAAGGAGTTCGTCAACGAGTTTGTCACATTGTGGCACAAGGTAAACAAGACATTCCTTTCTGAGCTTTCTACCTACATGTATTACTTCCCGATTACTGCCGAAGGCAAGGCCGTCAACGCATGTATTGTCTATGAGAGGCTCAAATGGGGCTCCACGTCTTTAATCGATGGGAAAGCCTCGGCACGTGTTGCTTGGTATACTGAGCGCGTGAAATGGATAAACACCGCAATCGAGGCCATGAACCCGCTGGGTGACGTGAACATCAATGGAGTGGTGAACGTCAGTGATGTCACAGCCTTGATCGACATCCTGCTTTCAGGGCCATCACGTTACCGCTATGCCTCTGACCTGGATGGGGACGGCGAGATCACAATCGCCGATGTGACGTTACTCATCGACAAGCTGCTCTCACAAGCTTGACACAAGGAGCAGTAAAACAACGAAAAAGGCAGAGTTCACACCCTGTCTTTTTCTTGTGTTCTGAAGCCTAAAAACTTTTAACTAAACCCAAATGATCATGGTCAGTAGATAAGGTGTAAATCTTTCTTTTGATGTTCATTATGCAAAATAAAGATTTGGTTAGTACATGGCCAAATCTTTTCGACAAATAGGGTGATTTTATCAGTGAAAAGCACCATTCCTTACCGATTTTGATGGGGCTTTGTGGACATAGGGCTCTGTTTCATAATTGCGCGCTACTGTTTTCTGTGGTGATGAATTCCAATAGGATTTAGCGATTTCATCCAAGCAGGTTGCGCGTTTAGATTACTTTGACAGCAGCCGTGTGGACTGCTACTGCTCATGTCGCAAAAGCAAATGATGCAAGCAAGCAACATCAATTCAGAAAAATAAATGTACCTTTGCGCTAATAATTAACCTATTCACTAATTAACTGATCTTTTTATGAAAAGAAAAAACTCATTTTTAGCTTTACTCGTATTTGTTTCGATGATGTCGTCAATGGGCTGCTTGAACGCCCAGGCTCAGAAACGTGAAGCGCCCGACTGGAGAAAACTTCATTACACGTCCGAAGAAGAAATGCGGACCCCGATGAAGAAGAGCATCAACTTCACAGCAACACCCGCGCCAACCGAAGCACCCCGCTTCGTGGCAGAGTTTGAGCCCATGCAGGGCGTGACGATTCGCTATCCGCTGGGCATACCGGTTGCCTTGGTTAAAACGTTGGCCGAGAACTGCCAGGTGTACTGCATCGTGCAGTCGTCTTCCCAGTCAAGAGCACGATCGACTTTCACCAACGCGGGAGTGAATATGAATCGTGTCACCTTTGTGAACGCAGCGTCAGATTCCTACTGGGTGCGTGACTACGGTCCCTGGTATATCTTTGCCGGCAAGAATCCTGCCATTGTGGACAACGTGTATAATCGTCCCAGGCAGAACGACGATGTAATACCCTCGGCTTTTGCCACGTTCTGGAATATCCCCATGTACAGCATGAACCTGGTACACACTGGAGGCAACATGATGGAGGACGGCCGCGGACACGCCGTTAGTGACGTATTGGTCCTTAACGAAAACAATAATGACGAGGCCACCGTGCGCAGGCTGATGCTCGAATACCTCGGTATCGACAACTACCACATCACCATTGATCCTCAACAAGACTACATTGCCCATGTTGACTGCTGGGGAAAATACCTGGCCCCGGACAAAATCCTGATTGGCAAACTGCCGACGAGCGACAGCCGATATGAGAACTATGAGGCCGTAGCCAACTATTTCGCTACTACCAATTGTTGCTGGGGCTATCCCTACAAGGTGTACCGCGTCGAGGAACCTGGTGGCAACACCGTTGCTCCCTATACCAACAGCCTTATCCTCAACAAGCACGTTTATGTGCCCATGGGCAGCAACAGTACTTACAATCAACGCGCGCTCCAGGTCTACAGGGAAGCCATGCCTGGCTACGAGGTGGTAGGCGTGAACAACAACACCAGCGGCATCGAGTGGCTCAATACCGATGCCCTGCACTGCCGCACACGCGGTGTGATGGACTTCAATATGCTGTTTGTTGACCACAGGGACGTACTCTTCGGCACGCAGGATTGTACCGATTCCATCGCCGTTACGAGCAAGTTCATCGCCTATAGCGGCAAGCCCCTGAAAGAGGATTCGTTATTGGTATACTACAGCATTGACAAGGGCCCCTACCAGGTTGCACACATGAGGGCCACCGGCGCTCCCGATGAATATGTAGGCTACATCAAGGGCTATCACCAGGCCTCTGAGGTTGACTACTACGTCTTCGGTGCCGATGAGTCAGGACACCGCTATCAGCAACCCGTGTTCGGCGAACTGGACCCGCACCACTTCACTGTCAACATTACCTTCATCCTGGGTGACGTGAACGAGGACGGTTATGTGGATATTGCAGACGCGACTGTACTGATTGATTACCTTTTGGGTGTCTCTGTTTCGCCGTTCAACACTTCGGCTGCCGATGTGTACAGCGACGGCAGCATCGACGTGGCTGACGTCACAGCCCTGATCGATTTGATTCTGGCTAATTAATTATGACCGTTGGCAGAATCAAATGCATACTTGATTCTGCCAGCGGTTTTTTTATTGATTACGATTAAGTATTGTGAGACAGTGAGAGTGGATGACTCATGTGGAGAAACCGATGCGCTGCATGGCATGGTTTTGCATGATGTTGAGTTATTTTGCTGATTATCAGTCCTTGTTATTCGAGAATCAAAGACCTCAAAAAGCAGAAAATGGGACGCTTTTATCAGTGAAAAGCACCACTCCTTACCGATTTTGATAGAATATGGGAGAGTTAAGGCGCGGGTTCATAGTTGCGCCCTACGACATCGCATAGGAAACGACGCCCCAAAAAAGAGGCTAAAATGCCCAATTTGTTCTTGCGTCTGACGTTGGGATTGAACAGGCAATCGTAGCGCAGACGTTTGATGCCTTGCCAGCAACGCTCCTCAAGCCGCTGGTGGTCGTTTTCTTTATCCTGGTGGCTAAGCAACAGTATGTTGAAATAGGCACTCAATAGGCGGCTTCGCACGGCTCCTGAGTATTGAGGGGCCTCCTGCTGCATTTGCCGTTCCAGATTCTCGCACACGTCAATCACTGCAGAACGGCGAGGCGAAAAGACCCTCATGCTGTTGCTCTCGTGCTGGCGATAGCCATAGAGCACATCGTCGATGGCCACCACACGCTGGCATTTCTTGAGCAATTGGTAGATGATGGCCAAATCTTCATAGATGATGCCCAACGGGAAACGGATGCCGTCGAACAGTGATGCCTTAAACAGCCGTCCCCATGGTGAATGGGTAAGACCCTGCTGATAAAATATGGCCTGAATGGCCTGTTGCTGGTTATACAGCCTCGGGGCGGTATTGTGGTTCCTGGGATAATTAGGTTTGTCACCAAAGAACGCGATATAGCTGCCCACAGCAATGTCGGCATCATGCCGTCGCATGGCGTCAAGCAAGGTGGCGGCAAATTCGGGATGAATGACATCGTCGCTGTCCACCATCATCACCAGCTCGCCCGTCATGGCATCCAGTGCCGTGTTACGTGCCGCCGAATGGCCACCATTGGGCTGATGGATGACACGGATGCGGTCATCGCACTCAGCCCAACGGTCGCTGATGGCTCCGCTGCTATCGGTACTGCCATCGTCCACCACGATGATTTCAAGGTGACGATAGGTCTGGGCGACAATGCTCTCGAGGCATTGCTCCAGAAACGCCTCGGCGTTATAGGCCGGGACGAGGACCGATATGAGCGGTTCCGGGTTCATTATTTCACTTTCCACTCAAAGCCGTCCTTCGTGTCCTTGACCTCGAAGCCAAACTCACTGAGTTTGTCGCGGATCAGGTCGCTGGTGGCCCAATCCTTATTGGCTTTGGCGGAGCGGCGCATCTCCAGCAGCAGGTCAACGGCCTGACGATAAGGCTCAAGATTCACGCTGTCGCCGCCGGCGGCATTGTCGCGGATGCCCAGCACGTCGAACAGGTAGGTCTGGAAGACACTCCTCAGTTCATCGATATCGGCTTGACTGAGCGTGGCTTGTCCGTCATTGGCCTGGTTGATGACCTTGCAGGCATCAAACAGGGTAGCGATGACGGTGGGCGTGTTCAGGTCGTCGTTCATCGCATCGGCACAACGCTGACGGTAATTGTCGAGCGTGACTGATGACTGCGGAGCGGCCGTCAATGCGTTCAGGCGGTGCCAACCGTCGAGCATGCGCTCCAGGGCTTTCTCGGCGGCCTGCAGGGCCTCGTTGCTGAAGTCCACCGTGCCGCGGTAGTGTGCCTGGAGGATGAAGAAACGGATGGTCATGGGCGTGTAGGCCTGGGTCAGGGCAGGGTGGTCTCCCGTGAAGAACTGCTCCAGGGTGATGAAGTTGCCCAATGACTTACCCATCTTTTGCCCGTTGATGGTGATCATGTTGTTGTGCATCCAGTAGTGCACCATCTCGTCGCCCTGGCTGGCCACGGCCTGAGCAATCTCGCACTCGTGGTGCGGGAACACCAGGTCCATGCCGCCGCCGTGGATGTCGAAGTGCTTGCCCAGGTACTTGCGGCCCATAGCGGTGCACTCGCAGTGCCAACCGGGGAAGCCATCGCTCCAGGGCGACGGCCAACGCATGATGTGCTCGGGCTGAGCCTTCTTCCACAGGGCAAAGTCGGCCTGGTTGTGCTTCTCGCCGACTCCATCCAGCTCACGGCTGGCATTGAGGATGTCGTCGAGGTTGCGTCCCGACAGAATGCCGTAGCGGTGGTCACGGTTGAAGGCCTCGATGTCAAAATAGACACTGCCGTTACTCTCGTAGGCATAGCCGTTGGCCATGATCTGCTTGACCAGTTCTTCCTGTTCGATAATGTGTCCGGTGGCATGCGGCTCGATGCTGGGAGGCAGCACATTCAACGCCTGCATGGCGGCATGGTAGCGGTTAGTGTAGTACTGCGCCACTTCCATGGGCTCGAGTTGCTCGAGGCGGGCTTTCTTGGCAATCTTGTCTTCGCCCTCGTCGGCATCATGCTCCAGGTGGCCCACATCGGTGATGTTGCGCACATAGCGCACCTTGTAGCCCAGCTGTTGCAGATAGCGGAACAGCACGTCGAAGGTGATGGCCGGACGGGTGTGGCCCAAGTGCGGGTCGCCATAGACCGTAGGACCGCAGACGTACATGCCCACCATGGGCTCATTCAGGGGTACAAAGTGCTCCTTACGCCTTGTGAGGGTATTGTATATGAACAGTGGATGTTCCATATTGTGTCCGTAGTTTTAAGTTGTTAGTCTTGTTTTAAGCAATACCTCTAAACTTAAACTCTAAACTTCTAATGACCGTGTGCGGTCATTAGAATCAAGCCTGGCCCTTGGGCAGGGGGAAATCCATGATGCCGCCCTGGTTGCCGGGACGGTTGATCTTGATTTCGCCAAAATTCTGCTCGTAACGGCGGACGTTGTCCTGGAGCGCGAGCATCAGTTCCTTGGCGTGCTGGGGAGCCATGATGATGCGGCTCTGTACACGGGCCTGAGGCATGTTGGGGCCGCGAAGGATCATATCAATGAAAAAATCGTTGGGACCATGGGCGATCATTGCCATGTTAGCGTAACGTCCGGGCAATTCCTCCTTGGGAATTTCGATTTTGATTTGGTTCTGGTTTTGATTTTCGTTTGCCATAATGTTTTATGAAAATAATGTTTTTTAAAATGATTATTTAGTGAAATCGTAAAATTCAATGTGCGGGAAGGTCTCGTCGTTGAGGTGGATCCTCATGCACTTGACAGTGGGACGCTTCCACAGGGCACCCACGTTAAATGACGCGTAGCAGTCGCGCCAGAATGTGGTGCGCTCGCCCCTGACGTCATGCAGCAGATAGCAGTGCACCGTGTCTTGTTCCAGCGTGTTACCGTCGGCAACGAGCATGAACGTGCGGGCTTTACCCGTGTATTGCACTTGGCAGTGCAGGTTCAGAAACTCGCCTGTGCGCCACAGGCTGCGCAGTTTCACCTCATGGCGGGGCAGGCTGTCGGGAGAGATGGTGGTTTGCCGCAGCGAGTCGTTAAAGATGGTACTGCTGCCATAAACGTCGATGTCACGGTTCGCTGCCGGCATGGCGTCCACAAAGTCGTAGCGCAGCAGCACGCGTTCGTGGGCTTTTACGTCCTTGCTCACATCCACGCTGGACTGCATCCTGACGGCCGAGGAGTCATTACGCCCCAGGTATTCAAATACCGCACCGCGGTCGTTCTGGCCCAGATAGGTGACGATGTCATATCGGTAGTCGGTATAGGCACGGTCGATATCCTCCTGCTTGTCGCATGCAGCAAACAGTAGCAGGGTAGTCAACAGCAATAGAGGAATACGGCGCAATTGTTTCATGCCATCAGATGTGTTTGGTTTGGTCAACGATAAGGCCATCGCGCATGTGCAGGGTGCGGTCCGCCTGGGAGGCAAGGCCCTCGTCATGGGTGACAATAATAAACGTCTGGCCCAACTCGTCGCGCAACTCAAAGAATAGCTGGTGAAGCTCCTGTTTGTTCTGGCTGTCGAGGCTGCCCGAAGGCTCATCGGCAAGGATAACCTTGGGATTGTTGATCAAGGCCCGTGCCACGGCCACACGCTGGCACTCTCCTCCCGACAATTGGGACGGTTTGTGGTTCAGCCGGTCGGACAGATGCATGCGTTCCAGCAGACGGCGTGCGCGGTCATAAGCGTCGTTGCGGCTGTCTCCTCCCAGCAGGGCGGGAATGGCAGTGTTCTCGAGCATCGTGAACTCGGGAAGCAGCTGGTGGAACTGGAACACAAAACCAATGTTGCGGTTCCTGAAGTGGGCCAATTCTCGGTCATGCAGGGCAAGCACGTTTTGACCATCGAAGAGCACCTCTCCGGATTGGGGCGCATCAAGCGTGCCGATGATGTGCAATAGCGTCGTCTTGCCGGCGCCACTGGGACCGACAATCGATACAATCTCGCCCTGGGCGATGTCGAGGTCTACACCTCTCAACACATCCAGGTCGCCATAGCGCTTGATAATATTTCGTGCCTCTATCATCATAATTGGAATGCAAAGTTAACAATTCTTTCGCAATCGGGACCACCTTTGCGCTAAATTTCGGATAGTGTCTTGAAAAATGTTTTGCAATGAAGAGTGGCGATTTCGATGGCAATATGCTGCCCGATGCTCGCGGCGGCATGAAAATTGCTAGTAAAATGAGAAAAAACAAGAATTTTCACATTTTTTAAATATAAATATAGGTGAGATTAGAGAATTATTTCCTTATTTTGCATTGTCAAAATCAAGTAATCAGTTTTATTGGTTACTTCACATGGAGAAATGCTTTTATGGGGTAAATATAGTTTTCAAGTATTAGTAATTATGAGGGTCTCAGCAGTGATGCTTGGGCCTTTATTTTTTAAATAGGTTTTCCCCCATCTTCAAGAGTGTGAATATTCCTTCCCTACCCATGTTCATCATCAGGTCCAGGATGCTCAAGTCGGCCCTGAAGGCGTTGTTTCCGGTCCACATCTGGTAATAGGGCACATCGGTGATGGGCAGCGTGTCGGCCTTTTTGGTGCCGATGCGGCCCCGCAGGTCAATCGTGTCCAACGGGAATTGCCCCCCTTGGATGTAAAGGGTTTCCACGTTCAGGTCCATGAAATCGACAATCACTTCATGCAGCTGGCGGTTGAACTCGTGTAGGTAGCGCTGTGAGCCGTGGATGACACGGGACAGGTCATCGGCGGCATAGTCGAAGTAGGGCGACCGTCCGTAGGCTGAGAACAAAGCGCCCCAATGCAGGCGACGCCAGTTGCCGTGTTCCGAGATGAGCACGTCCTTCAGTGGCGTCATCATGTTGTTGGTACTGCCCTCAAGGGGAATCGTGAGTGTCTGTATCCCATTGGGCCCGTCTATGCGGTAGCGGTGATGGCTGTGGCGCAACGGCAACCGACGCTCATCCAGGTCAACCAGCAGTGTGCCTGAACAGACGGCAGCAGCATAGCAGCGTACCGAGGCGGCACACATGCTTCCCGTCACTACCGAGTGGGGATGGGTCACTTCTTGTCGGGGTTGGGCATCTTGAAGATGCGGTTCCAGCGGATGCCGCCGTTGAAGAGGCGGTGGTCCTTGTCGAACGAAATGAGGATGATGGACGGTGTGCCCACAATGTGGTCCTCGGGCACAAAGCCCCAGTAGCGGGAGTCAAGCGAGTTGTCGCGGTTGTCACCCTGCATCCAGTAATAGTCCATCTTGAAGGTGTAGCTGGTAGCGGGCTGCCCGTTGATGAGAATCTGGTTGCCTTTCACCTCCAGCTGGTTGCCCTCATAGTTCTTGATGCAGCGCTCATATAACGGCAGGTTCTGGAGTGTCAAGTCAATCTTGGCGCCCTTCTTGGGAATCCAGATGGGTCCGTAATTGGCATGGTCCCAGCCATAGTCCACGCCTACGGGATAGGTGAGCATCGTGTCCTCCTCGTCGGGTTGGAGCTGCTGGATTTGAGTAATCCACGATTTGGTGCGGAACTCCTTGAGCATCTCTGCGGTGAGCGGCAGGACATAGACATTGGGGATAATTTGACCATACATGTCTAAAGCATGGTTGCGGTCCTCAACGCTGATGCCCAGGTCTTCAAAGAGCTCTTCGCTGATGGGTGTGCCGTCGGTCACGATATAATAACGGTATTGCACGTTCTTGGGTTGGGGCACGGCCTTACCGTTGACATAGACGATGCCGTCTTTGATCTGCAGCGTCTCGCCGGGCAGACCCAGACAGCGCTTCACGTAGTTGTCGCGACGGTCAACGGGGCGGTAGATGATCTCGCCAAAACGGTCCTTATTTGCCCAAACCGCACTGCGCCCGTAGTGGTAACACGAGGTGTAATAATCGGGGTTGGGCTCCTTGACTGCCACGGTATCACCTGCGGGGAAGTTGAACACCACGATGTCCATGCGTTCGACGTTGCGCAGGCCTTTCAGACGGTGGTAATCGAGCTGCGGATGCTCGATATAGGACTTGCAGTTGAAGAAGGGCAAGGTGTTCTGCGCCAGCGGGAAGTGCAACGGCGTCTGCGGCACACGGGGACCATAGGTCACCTTGTTCACCCACAGGAAGTCGCCCGTCAGCAGTGACTTCTCAAGCGATGACGAGGGAATCTGGTAGTTCTGCCCTAAGAAAAGGAACAGGAAATAGACCAGCACCAGGGCATAAGCGATGGCGTCCACCCAGCTCATGAGCGTGCGCAGGGGGCCTTTCTTCCAGCCCTTCCAAGCACCCCAGGGGATGAACTGCGTCAAGTAGATGTCGGCCAGCAGGATCAATCCCAGCAGCAGCAACGGATTTCCCACCCAAGCAGTCCAGAGCACATAGATGAGCGCCACAACGCCAAATCGTGCCCATCGTGTCTTTTTCACACGTCCAAGCCGTTCCTTGAGTGACCCGGTCTGTCTAACGTACTCTTCCTCTTTCTCTTTATTCTTGACTTTGTCGTTTGCCATATTCTTGTTCGTTGTTTGAAAAAAATCGGTGCGAAATTACTAAATAATGTGGAATTAAGCAGTAACTTTGCGCAATAAGATACTTTTTTTAAATAAATTTGGCGGCACCTCAACAATATTCAAATATATTTGCATTTGTTTTCGGTTTGCTCTAATTTTAGGATAAGTTATGAAAATTAGCAAGATTATCGCCCAGGGCGAGACCATCATCTATAGACCCAAACTCAGCAAGTGGGCTTACCTGCGGCTGGGCAGCCTGATACGCAACCTGACCACCACTATCTTTGTGAGCGACAAGCGGTTCTTCCACAGCCACGGCTGGATTCACCGTCATGCCCACGAGATTGTTATCGGCAAGGTGGAGAGCATCCTCGTGGAGCAGAATCTGTGGGGCCGCATCTGTAACTATGGCACCATCAAGGTCTCGGGAACAGGGGCTGGAACAATCGTGCTGCGTTACATCAAGCGCCCCCTTGAGTTCCAGCGCCAGGTTCGAGCCATCCAAGGTGCCGGCACCGCCGCCGTAGAGTGAACTAGACTGATAGAATATGCCGATTATTGAGATTTCATCGCTGGACCATCCTGGAGTGGAGGTCTATGGCACACTTACCGAAGCTCAGTTGCGCAACCGATTGGAGCCGGATAAGGGCATCTTCATTGCCGAGAGCCCCAAGGTTATTCATGTCGCCCTCAATGCGGGATATGAGCCGTTGTCGTTGCTGTGCGAGCGCCGGCACATCACAGGGGATGCCGCGGGCATCATCGAGCGTTGTGGCGACATCCCTGTCTATACCGGCGAACGTGACCTGCTGGCCGCCCTCACGGGCTATACACTCACACGTGGCGTGCTGTGCGCTATGCGTCGCCCCATGCCGCTGCCGGTTGCTGATGTGTGCCGCAATGCCAGCTGCATTGTGGTCATCGACGGTGTGACCGACACCACCAACATCGGGGCCATCTTCCGCTCGGCAGCCGCCTTGGGCATCGATGCCGTGCTGTTGACGCCCACGGCGTGCGACCCCTTGAACCGTCGGGCGGTGCGTGTCTCGATGGGTTCAGTCTTTCTTGTGCCCTGGACATGGGTTGACGAACCCGTGACTCCTCACCTGAACGAATTGGGTTTCCGCACCGCTGCCATGGCGTTGAGTGATGACTCCATTCCGCTTGATGACCCTATATTGAAAGACGAGCCCCGCCTTGCCCTCATCATGGGCACCGAAGGCGACGGCCTCTCCCGTGAGGCCATCACTGCCGCCGACCACGTTGTGCGCATTCCCATGCAGCACGGTGTCGATTCCCTGAATGTCGCCGCTGCAGCCGCCGTCGCCTTCTGGGAATTAAGAAAACGTGACACCCATTTAAAAAACAGAGGGCTCGAAACGGAGAACTGAAATCTTTGTAGTATCTTTGCAGGATATGGACGAGGAATTTGACATCAGGAGAGAGTCGTTGAAGACCGATCAGGATTTTGAGCGGGCGTTGAGACCCGTGCGGTTTGAGGACTTTGCCGGGCAGGACAAGATCATAGAGAACCTGCGCGTGTTTGTCGCTGCGGCCAAGCTGCGCGGCGAGTCATTGGATCATGTGCTGTTCCATGGCCCTCCGGGTTTGGGCAAGACCACATTGAGCAACATCATCGCAAACGAACTGGGCGTGGGCTTTAAGGTGACATCGGGACCTGTGCTCGACAAGCCGGGTGACCTGGCTGGCTTGCTCACCTCGCTCGACGAGAATGACGTGCTGTTCATCGACGAGATCCACCGCATGAGCCCCATCGTCGAGGAGTACCTCTACAGCGCGATGGAGGACTACCGCATCGACATCATGATTGACAAGGGTCCGGGAGCCCGCTCGGTGCAGCTCACGCTGGCCCCGTTCACCCTCATCGGTGCCACCACCCGCAGCGGCCTGCTTACCTCACCGCTCAGGGCCCGCTTCGGCATCAACTGTCACCTGGAATATTACGACCACAAAGTGCTCGAAGGCATCATCCGCCGCTCGGCCCGCCTGCTTAACGTGCCCATCGACGACAAGGCAGCCATCGAGATTGCCCTGCGCAGCCGCGGCACGCCCCGTATCGCCAACTCGCTGCTGCGGCGTGTGCGCGACTTCGCCCAGGTGAAGGGCAGCGGCCGCATCGACCTGGAGATTGCCCGCTATGCCCTCGAGGCGCTGAACATCGACAAATATGGCCTCGACGAAATCGACAACAAGATTTTGCTGACTATCATCGACAAGTTCAACGGCGGTCCTGTGGGCCTGAATACCATTGCCACCGCGATGAATGAGGACGCCGGTACCATCGAGGAGGTTTATGAGCCCTACCTCATCAAGGAAGGCTTTATCAACCGCACCCCGCGCGGCCGTGAGGCGACTATGCTCGCCTACAACCACCTGAAGCGCGAGCGCCCCGGCGAAGTAGGCAGCATCTTTTAATACATCAAACAACCATAACAACAAGCAACCACTTGAACAACATCCTTATTAAATAATTATTTGTTGTTTCCGTTGTTCAGTGTGGTTCCTGTTGTTAAATAAGAAAAGAAATGGCAAATCTTAAATCACTGGCAAAAGACACCGCCATCTATGGCTTGAGCAGCATTATCGGGAGGTTCCTGAACTATCTGCTCGTGCCGCTTTATACCGCAAAATTGTCTGCCGCTTCGGGCGGCTATGGCGTTATCACCAACGTGTATGCCTACACTGCGCTGCTGCTCGTCATCCTCACCTACGGCATGGAGACGACCTTCTTCCGCTTTGCCAACAAGAGCGAGGAGAAACCCAACACGGTCTATAGCACTACGCTCATCAGCGTGGGTTTCACCTCGCTGCTGTTTGTCCTGCTTGTGTTGGCCTTCCTGCCTGGCATCTCGGGCTGGATGGGTTACAGCGCCCATCCCGAGTATATCTGGACGATGGCTATCGTGGTGGCACTCGACGCCTTCCAGTGCATCCCGTTCGCTTATCTGCGTTACCAGCGCCGCCCGTGGAAGTTTGCCGCCCTCAAGTTACTGTTCATCTTCCTGAACATCGGCTTGAATCTGCTCTACTTCGTCGCCTTGCCCGCTCTGTACAAGAGCCATCCCGAAATCATCGGCAAGATTTATGATCCCACTGTCGGCGTGGGCTATGCCTTCTTCATCAACCTGTTCTGCACGGGCTTGATTACTTTCTTCTTCTGGAAAGAGCTGATTGGCATACGTTACAAGTTCGATTGGTCACTGTTGAAGCGCATGCTCAAGTATGCTTGGCCCATCCTGGTGCTGGGCATCGCAGGCATCCTTAACCAGACCTTCGACAAGATGATGTTCCCCAAAATCTATCACCAGGCCGACATGCAGTCACAGTTGGGCATCTATGGCGCGGCAGTCAAGATTGCCATGATCATGGCGCTGATTACCCAAGCCTTCCGCTATGCCTACGAGCCGTTTGTATTTGGCAAGAGCAAGGACAAAGACAACCGCGAGACTTATGCCCAGGCGATGCGCTACTTTATCATTTTCACTTTGTTGGCTTTCCTGGCTGTGATGGCGTGGATCGACATCTTCAAGTACATCATTGCCCCCGACTATTGGTCTGGCCTCAAGGTCGTGCCTATCGTCATGGCCGCCGAAATCATGATGGGCGTCTATTTCAACCTGTCGTTCTGGTACAAGTTGATTGATAAGACCATCTGGGGAGCGTGGTTCTCGGGAATCGGCTGTGCTGTGCTTATCCTCGTGAACGTCCTGTTCGTGCCCCAATACGGCTACATGGCGTGCGCCTGGGGAGGCGTTGCCGGTTATGGCACTGCAATGGTGCTGAGCTATCTGGTGGGTCAAAAGTATTACCCCATCAGCTATCCCATGCGTGATATCACCCTGTATGTCATCGTATCGGCCATTCTGTTCGCCGCCATGATGCTCCCGATAGAGAACATGTGGCTCGCACTGGCCTACCGCACCTTCCTGCTGCTGCTCTTTGTCGGCTTCATCTTCCGCAAGGAGCACTTGGCACCCATGTTGGCCAAGCTTCCCGTTATAGGCCGCTTTTTCAAGTAAAGATTAACCGGTATCCAGAATGCCCCCCGAAAAGTTCAACACCTGACTTTTCGGGGGGCATTCTTTTTGACACGTTATCTTTTGGGATCAATAACCTTGCTCCAAGATAAGTCTGATGACGAAGTTCACGTCAGCGATATTTATCTCGCCATCCTGATTGACGTCCAAATCAGTTTCATCGCCGCTCCTGTGGTGCACGATTTCTACAGGATAGAGCACCAGCTTGCCATTGTTTCTTGACAAGAAGCCGGTCACAGTGTATGTGTCGCCTTCGCCGCCTGTGGTTGGTCCCGTCAGGATTCTATTGATGATTTTATTGATTACTATAATCCCGGGTTCATCAACTATATCGGGATACGCGTCACCACCAGCCTCCTTGATTGCGATATCGAATTTGTTGTACAATTGCAAAGAGCCGGTGTCGTCGCTAATTACGCCATTGGCATTATTAGGCGAAAGGGCTACATTGTGGAAACGCAGATAATGGTGAATCATGCTCTGGTTAACATACCTGATGGATGATGCATGGGGGTAGACCTTCTGGGTGTGGCCGGCATATTGGAACGATTGTTCGTCATAAACAATCATGCTGGTGTAATCCCCATTGTTGCTTGGCTTTGCCTTGGCGCCAAGGATGAGGTCTCCGTTATTGAAGGAGTCGCTCACTGCACCATCAAACATGCCAAACTCGCCATCGATGTCACGAACATACATGATGTCGTCATTCTGATAAACAGCCGTCAGCGGGGCCACAAAACGTCCAGTAAGGTCGAAGTATTCAGCATATTCGATATCGGTATTGAGCCTGTACAACGTCTTGATGCGCTTCACATCGGCGGTGTCGTTATGACCCGAGTGGAGGCCTACGCCTGTCTCTCTTAACCAATAACCAGATGCGTACTCATCGTACTCATCATTGCGATACTCAACCTGGCCATAGACGTCATAGCTCCAGTACAAGATGGCTGGCAAGACCGGAACACAATCCAAGTAAGCCTTGCAGGTTTCACCTTCCAGGTCTTCAATCGTACCATAAATTGGGTAATAATCCAAGGCCTGTTTGATGACAACGTATTTGCCGACGGTTCCAGGCCCCACCTGGTTGGGCGTGATTACGAGGTAGTCAATTGTGACATATTCAGGCAGTAGTTCATAGATGCATTCTCCTGAATCATCAAGATGGGCAAAAACAGTGCCTTGAATATTGTAATAGGCGTTTTCATCTTCGGGAAGAACCCCACTATTCAGTATGCCATAGTTAACCAGGCACTGGCCTCCGCTGTCGTCGGTCAATTGATAGACCGAATCGCTGAGCCAGGTTAATTGGACATGATTGAGTGCCACCCAGTGCGAGATCAGGTCGGGACCAATCTGGCTGGCGGTGACCTCTTCGGGCGCCAAGGGAATGGTACCCGTATATCTTTTGAAGCCAGTTGGCTCCGTCAACTGTGGCACGCAACCGTCGGTGGTCGCGATTCCTCCAAAACCCGCTGGAATGATACAATGTGAATAATAGTGTTGTCCAACGTTGCCACGGCATAACAATGCGCCTGTTTCATCCTTGAACCACAGGTAGTCGCCGTGTTGCCGTGTCACATATACGGGATTGGCAAATTGGACCGATGTGCCATTGGGCTGTGCTAGGAATTCAGCGATATTCTGCACTATCACATCGTTTGCGGTATCATACTCGGCAAACGCCACTTTGCAGTAATTGCCGCCGGTATTGAATGATACATGGCCTGCTGTCCAAGCCGCCATCGTGGTGGCGAGGCAGGTAAACAGTAAAGAAATAATACGTTTCATTGGAGATGGAAATTTAATAGTATGATACTTTTAACTGATTTATAAAATCGGGGCCCACACGAAGTGGACCCCGATAGTGTTACGGTGTAGCATTGATGAACTCTCCACTCCCGATTGGTACAGAGTGGGACTTGTCGTGATATGACTTCGAAAGGTTCATCAGGCTACTAAAAGGGTTAATCCGGTTGTGCGGTACCCAAGATGATGGCGATGACAGTATTCACGTCTGAGATGTTCACCTCATCGTCGTCGTTCACAAAGGCACGGCCCTCAAAATCGCTAGCCGGTCTCTTGCCCAGGATCACTTGAATCAGGCAATTCACGTCGGTGATGTTCACTTCATAGTCACCGTTCACGTCACCCTTGGGATAGGGGGGATTCATGCTGCGAACCAAAATGGGCAGGAGTTCCATCTCATGGTTGTGGGTTGTCAGGAAACCCTCAACGTAGTAGAGGCCATCGGTCAAATTCTCGGGAACAACTTTGAAGTTCTTGTCAAAGAGCTTCAAAGTACCGGTTTCATCGGTCATCATGTAGGTGAACTCTGCGTCTTCGGCTGTGATTGTCACATTCTCGACTGCCAGATACCTGTGAACCATATCGGTCATGATTTCCTCGATGGGCAGGAGCTCAGGAGCAATGGGATCTCCATGACCAGCTTTGGTAAAGGACTGTCCATTGGGTGTCATCTGCTTGTTGTCACCATAGAGTGTCCAGGAAGCGATAGCGTCATTGATGTAGTCGCCGTTGGCAAAGGTATCGGCAACGGTGCCGTAAACCAAGCCATAGGTGTCCTCATTGTCCTTTACATACAGGTATGAGCCATTCTGGTAGATGGTGGTCAGCGGAGTGGTGAAGTGACCCCACTTGCCGCGGTTGAGCTCATACAATTCCTCGATGCTGACAACATCCACGGGAGGCTCACGCTTGGGCTCCACACCAAACGAGATAGGAAGAATCTGGAATACCTGGTCGCCATTGCTGGGCTTATAAGCGGCAACGATACCCCAAACATCATGGTTTCCACCATCAGTGGGAGCGGGAACGCCGAAGGTGTTGACAAAGAAGGTGCAGCTGTTGCCGTTGGCATCGGTGAATGTTCCGCCATTGCCATTAACGGTGACTTTCACGTTTTGGAGCAGTACATAATGAGCCCAATAGGGTTCAGCCACTTGAGCGGGAGTGATGATGTCGGGTTTCACCTCAACATAGGTGGTAGCGGCCTGGAAGCCTTTGAGTGTCTGCAACTCAGGCATGCCGTTATAGGTCGTTTTCTGGCCACCGAAGCCTTCAGGAATGATATCACCAATTTGGTAAACCTGATTGGTGCTGCCGTAGGCAATACCATAGCCCTTCTCGCCGGAAGCGTCCTTGGCATACAAAGTTGAGCCAGACTGCCACAACACAATCGAGGGATAGGTAAAGGTGACATTGGTCTTGTCAGCAACATTAAACATGTCGGCCCAACCGAAAGTGGGAACATCCTCAAACTTATAGGTGGCAGTGGTCACATCGCTGGTCTTGCCATCCTTTACCGAAACGGCTTTGACGGTGACCGTCTTACCCAACTCAAAGGGAATAGTGAAAGGAGCGGTGTACTGCGTCGAACTGGCTGTGGGAGTGCTGCCGTTGGTGGTATAGTAAATCTTTGCGCCATCGGTCAAGCAACTCATGTTCACCGTAAGCGACTCATAGTAAGTACCGCTGGCAGGCGAAATGCTGGGAGCCATCAAGCCGACATCACCATTGACGGTGACGGTAATCTTGGTGGCACGCACCTGGAAATTGGTAGCAGTGAACACTACCTGGGTTACACCAGGATTCGTCCAGACACCTTGATATCCTTTAGGTTCATATTTGTCAGGATCTGACGTAAAGCCACCCGAGCCATACTGATCATTATCGGCGCCCACGCAATCGAACACGATATTGGTCATGTTGCCGATAGCGGAAGTGATGGTCACTTTCTTGTTTTTGTAGAAGCGGTAGTGAGTGCCATTGGCGACACCCTGCTCCACGTGAACGGTGATACCATCTTTCACAATCGTGAACTCACCAGCGGTTGAACTGCCGGTACCCACGTCAACGGTGGCATCAAAGACGATGTCTACTGCCCAGGCTGCACTGGCCAGCATACACAGGGTTAATAAAGTAAAGAATTTCCTCATTGCAATGAAAGTTATTAAATGGTTAATAATGATAAGTCCTACGGTCTATATTTCGACAAAGGTAGTATTTTTTTTCGATACAAAACGCAAACGCTCGAGATATTTTTTTAGAAGATTAAAAATAAACAATAACCATCAAAAAACTGACGGCTGTCGTCAGACCTGTGGAAATTTTTGTTTATCTTTGCAAGTTGGATTGACATGTGAAATTACATCATAAATCACTATAACATAATGGCAGAAGAAATCATCAATCAAGAAGGGGCTAACCAGCCGCAGCGCAAGGAGGTATCCCCCGAGAAACTCAAGGCCCTGCAGGTGGCCATGGACAAAATAGGCAAGACCTTTGGCTCAGGCAGCATCATGAAGCTGGGCGACGACCACATCGAGGACATCGAGGTCATCCCCACCGGCTCCATCGGTCTGGACAACGCCCTGGGCGTGGGCGGTTATCCCCGCGGCCGCATCATCGAGATCTACGGTCCCGAGTCGTCGGGTAAGACAACATTGGCCATTCACGCCATCGCCGAGGCGCAGAAGATGGGCGGTATTGCCGCCATCATCGACGCCGAGCATGCCTTCGACCGCTTCTATGCCGAGTCGCTGGGTGTGGACGTGAACAACCTGTGGATCAGCCAGCCCGACAATGGCGAGCAGGCACTGGAGATTGCCGACCAGCTCATCCGCAGCAGCGCCATCGACATCATTGTCATCGACAGTGTCGCAGCCTTGACACCTAAGGCCGAAATCGAGGGCGAGATGGGTGAGAGCAAGATGGGTCTGCAGGCCCGCCTGATGAGTCAGGCCCTGAGGAAACTCACCGCCACCATCAGCCGCACCAACACGTGCTGCATCTTCATCAACCAGCTGCGCGAGAAGTTGGGCGTGATGTTCGGCAACCCCGAGACCACCACCGGCGGCAACGCCTTGAAGTTCTACAGCAGCGTGCGCCTCGACATCCGTCGTGTGGGCCAAATCAAGGACGGCGATCAGGTGACCGGTAGCCTTACCAGGGTAAAAGTCGTGAAGAACAAGGTGGCTCCTCCCTTCCGCAAAACCGAGTTTGAAATCCGCTTTGGCGAAGGCATCAGCAAGGTGGGTGAAATCATCGACCTGGGCGTCGAGTTCGGCATCGTCAAGAAGAGCGGAGCATGGTTCTCCTACGAGGGCACCAAGCTGGGCCAGGGCCGCGACGCCGCCAAGCAGATGGTGGCCGACAACCCCGAGCTGGCCGAGGAACTTGAAGCCAAAATCAAGGAGGCCATGAAGGCCAAGTAGCCCTTGCCTCTTCTTGTTTAAACAAACCACAGCCCTTAATCCGTTTACTTGCGAATTAAGGGCTGTGACTCTATTTTACCCTTTATGTCTCAGATTGTAATCTCTTTACCGATGATGTCTCTTAAAGATTCAAAGACTTTACGCTTCACACCTCTTTTTAATGGAGCCTGCATGCCACCGTCAAAATCGGGACGGTTATTGACCTCAATCAAGTCAACAATGCCTTTGTCGGTAACAACAACATCCCAACCGGTAATGATATTTTTGGTCTCACGCGCGGCGGTCAAGCAGAAATCAACGACCTTATCCCAATGGGGAATTTGAGTGCCCTTGATTTTTAAGTGTGTATCAGGATGCTCCGTATAATACGTGCCATTAACGGCAAGACCATCACTCTCGATAACACCTGTCTCAATATTTACTTGGGTACACAACCCACCGGCATGGACATTGTCGATAATCATATCGCCAATTCCCATGCGGAAAATGGCCCCAAAAGCCATGGCTTTACCTCGAAATGCTATTGTCACAAACCTGATTGTGTTAAGAGACTGCGGGTGGAAAACCTGCAATTCTTCACATCCCTTTACACATTCTTCAAGCAGCATTTTACGTTTGACGCATTTGTCATACAGTGCCTTGATCTGGTCAGGATCATCCATCTTGAGCACCTTCTTTACTCCAAATCCCAGACTGCCATCATGAGGCTTGACAATACAGTCAACAGAACTGATCAAATCGGCAAACTGCTGATAAGAAGATTCTGGGACAAACATCCACCTGTGCCGGCAAAGTCCTAGTTCGGTGAAGCGGGAAAGATAGTCCTGTTTAAACCGTGAAAGGCCGTTGCAGTCTTTAGGAAACATTGAACGCAACTTCATTGCCAATGCGCGCATACGGGCACGGGAGATGAATTCATCCCTTTCAGGCTCAGTTAATTTGTAATAATCATATTGATAGAAATACTCTGAGATAGAAATCAGATCTTTGTTCATCGCTCGATAAAAATCCTCACGCGAAGCCCCCTCGGGCAAAGGCAGCCCCTGGCTAAAAAACTCTTCAGCCTCCTTTTGAATAATGGCTAGCTCTTTATGCGTGCGGAAAGACGCGGCAAGGCTCGGGAAAAGTTTAAAAAACTCCAATCCTGCCGGGCGAAGAATATCGTGACGAAATCTTTGTTTCAGTTTATTCAAGGACATAACAAATCAACTTAAAGAAAACAATGAATTCACATTACCGTTCGTATAACGTGTTTGCAAATATCGTTAGAAATCTTGATGTGTGCAAGAGATAACAAGTAAATCTTGTCAATGAATAGCGGAAAAAAGCAGCCATGTCATATGACATGGCCACATTAAGATTTTTTTCCAGAAAAACACTAATTGATGCCGAAGGCGGCGCGCAGGGCCTCGGTGCGGTTGAGTTTCTCCCAGGTGAAGAGCTCCACTTCCACCTCCTTGGTCTTGTTGTAAAGCGATTCGAACTTCTTGACCTTGAGCTCATATTTGCGGCCCATGTGACCATAGGCTGCTGCCTCGGTATAGATGGGATTGAGCAGCTTCAGGTCACGGATGATGGCTGCGGGACGCAGGTCAAACATGTCCTTGAGGACGCCGGCGATTTCCACGTCACTCATGTTCACATGGCTGGTGCCGTAGGTGTTGACATAGAAGCTCACGGGTTCGGCGACACCGATGGCATAGGCCACCTGCACGAGCACCTCGTCGGCGATACCGGCAGCCACGACGTTCTTGGCGATGTGGCGGCAGGCATAGGCCGCACTGCGGTCCACCTTGCTGGGGTCCTTGCCGCTGAAAGCGCCGCCACCATGGGCACCGCGACCGCCGTAGGTGTCCACGATGATTTTGCGACCCGTGAGGCCCGTGTCGCCATGAGGGCCACCAATCACGAACTTGCCCGTGGGGTTGACCTTGTATTGGGTATCGTCATCGACCATGGCACGGATATCGGCGCTAAAGTGCTCCAGTGCTCTGGGAATAAGGATATTGCACACATCCTGCTTGATGCGCTCACTATCCACATTGTCGTCGTGCTGTGTGCTCACCACAATGGTATCGACATGCACAGGGCGGCGGGTCTCACCGTCATACTCCACGGTGACCTGAGCCTTGGCGTCGGGACGCAGATAGGGCATCAGCTCCAAGTGGTTGTGGCGGATGTCGGCCAACTCGTGCATCAATGCGTGGGCCAGGTCTAGCGTCAACGGCATGTAGTTGGGCGTCTCGTTGCAGGCATAGCCGAACATCATGCCCTGATCGCCGGCACCCTGGTCGGCCTGGTGCTGCTCGTCGCGGTTCACACCCTGGGCGATGTCGCCGCTCTGCTCGTGCACGCTGTTGAGGATGCCGCACGAGTTGGCGTCAAACTGGTACTCGCTCTTGGTGTAACCGATTTTCTGAATCATCTCGCGAGCCGTACGCTGCAGGTCGATGTAAACATCGGTAGTCACCTCACCGGCGATAATCACCTGGCCGGTGGTGACGAGGGTCTCGCATGCCACATGGGCATTAGGGTCAAAGGCAAGGAACTTGTCCAAAATGGCGTCACTGATCTGGTCAGCGACTTTGTCGGGGTGACCCTCAGACACGCTCTCTGACGTGAATAAATAATTGTTCTTACTCTTCATTGTATTACAAAAAACATTCATTTTTGTGGAAAATGAATGCTAAAGGAAAATCAATAACAAAGTTGTTGATAATCGCATTTTAGCATTTTTTCAAGTGGTTGCAAGCAGCCCAAATTCCACTGTTAGTATATGTTAGTATAAAATCGGGCAGCAAAGGTACAACAAACTTTTCATTTACAGTCTTCCCAATCCCGTTTTTTTTCGAACGGCGTCAAAAAGCAATTTTGGGCTCTTGATGCTCGAATTTATAACTCACTGACAATCAGTGTTTCGTGTTTTTGGCCTCATGTAAACAGGGTGGGGCGGAACTGTTAACGAATTGTTAATTGCTCAATTATTCTGATGACACAAAAGTACAAAACAGACATTAGTCCCCACCATGCCAAAAAGCAGTTTCATCAACTGAAGTTATTCAAAATCCATTGGGCGCATGCCATTGGAGCATTCAGGTGAATTAGTGATTTGGCGCTTAAAGGTAGGGGGCGGTGATGCTGGTGGGGCAGGTGAGCATGCCGCGCGGGGTGCCCTGGTAGATGACGGTGCCGCCCAGGTCGCCGGCGCCGGGGCCGAGTTCGATGACGTGGTCGGCGGCCTTGATGACGTCGGTGTTGTGCTCGATGACATAGACCGTGTTACCCATGTCCACCATCTGCTCGAACAGGTCGATGAGGTGGCGCACGTCCTTGAGGTGGAGGCCGTCGGTGGGCTCGTCGATGACGAACACGCCGCGAGTGCCGCCCTGTTCCAGCGGCATGGTGTATTGCTGGAGGTAGGACGCTATCTTGAGGCGTTGCAGCTCACCGCCCGAGAGGGTGCTCAGCGCCTGGTTCAGATGGACGTAATGCAGACCCACGTCCATCATGGGTTTGAGTTTCTCCTCGATGCTGGTGCCCTTGAAGAACTCGCTGGCACGGCGCACCGACAGGTCCATCACCTGGGCGATGTTCATGCCGTCGAGCGTGTATTCCAGCGCCTCGGGGCTGTAGCGCAGGCCGTGGCATGCCTCGCAGGTGGTCTCGATGTTGTCCATGAAGGCCATCTCGGCGATGACCACGCCCTTGCCGCCGCACACGGGGCAGGCGCCCTTGCCGTTAAAGGTAAAGTACTGCTCCTTGATTTTGTGGGCCTTGGCAAATCGCTTGCGGATGTCGGGGGCGACGTCCATATAGGTGGCCGGCGTGGAGCGCAGGCTCACGCCGATGTTCTTTTGGCTGACATAGACCACATTGCCGTGCTCGCGGCGGAAACACTCCATCAGCGAACTCTTGCCCGAGCCCGCCACACCTGCCACTGCGGCAAACACGCCCATGGGCATGTCGATGGAGATGTCCTTGAGGTTGTGCAGCGTGGCGTTGCGCAGGGCGAAGGTTTCCTTCACCTCGCGCGGCTGGGCCTTGAAGTCGCCGTGCTGGCTCAGCATCTGTCCCGTGCTGGTGCCGCTGTGCAGCAGTTGCTCGTAGTTGCCCTCGAAGATGATGCGTCCGCCCTGGCTGCCCGGACCGGGCCCCAGGTCCACGATGTGGTCGGCGATGCCGATCATCTCGCGGTGGTGCTCGACGAGCAGGACGGTATTGCCCGCATCGCGCAGGCGTCGCACCGAGTGCTTCATCTTCTCGATGTCGTGGTCGTGCAGGCCCGTGCTGGGTTCGTCCAGGATGTAGAGCACGTCGGCGAGCGACGAGTTGATGTACTTGGCGATTTTGCAGCGCTGCGCTTCACCGCCCGAGAGGGTGCCCACGCCGCGTTCCAGGCTCAGGTAACCCAGCCCGATTTCCTCGAGCGCCGTCAGACGTGCGCTGATGGCCTGCTTGATGTCGACGGCCAGCGGCGAGGTGAGCGACTTGACCCACTCGTTGAGGCGCGTGATGGACATGGCGCAGGCGTCGGCGATGTTGATGCCCTCGATTTTGCATGAGAGCACGCGCGGACTCAGGCGTGAGCCGCCGCAGTCGGGGCAGACACCCATGTTGAGCATCGGGTTGAGGACGGCGGCATGCAACAGTCCTTCCTCGCTGTTGATGATGCTGCGGTACATGCGCGGGATGATGCCCTCATATTTGGCTGACTTGGGCCAGTTGGCGGGCGGGTTCTTCAGGCGGATTTGCGGGCTGTTGAGGAACAGGTCGAGCTCCTCGGGACTGTAGTCCTTGATTTTCTTGTCCAGGTCGAACAGGCCGCTGTGGGCGTAACGTATCCAGCGCCAGCCGCCCTTGCCGAAGGCGATGTAGTGAATCGTGTCCTCGTCGTTGAGGCTCTTGTCAAAATCGACCAGCTTGTGGATGTCCAGCTCGCGGATTTCGCCCAAGCCCGAGCAGCGCGGACAGCTGCCTTCGGGATGGTTGAAGCTGAACGACTCGGCATAGCCCACAAAGGGCTGACCCACACGCGAAAACAGCAGTCGCAGCAGCGCGGCGATGTCGGTATAGGTCGCCACTGTCGAGCGGGAGTTCTGGGCGGGCTTTTTCTGGTCGATGACGATGGCGATGGGCAGGTTCTCGATTGCATCGACATGGGGTCGGCCATACTTGGGCAGGTATTGCTGCACAAACGACGGGAAGGTGTCGTTCAGTTCCCGTCGCGACTTGGCCGCGATGGTGTCGAGTACCAGCGAGCTCTTGCCAGAGCCCGAAACGCCCGTGAAAACCGTGATTTGATGCTTGGGTATCTCGAGCGAGACATCCTTGAGGTTGTTCTCCCTCGCCCCCTTGATGATGATAGTATCGCCTTTCATGCCTGCAAAGGTACTGCTTTTTTCTAGATTTTCTAGAATCACTAGATGTTCTAGACTGACTAGATTTTCTAGGCTTTCTAGTTGGGGACGTGGATTTTTAGTAATTTTGCAATCTAGATGCTCTAGATTGTCTAGATTATCTAGAGTAATTGAGAATTACCAACTTAATGATTTGCAACTGAGATGGGGAAAATGGAGAATAAACAGGAAAAGGATAAAGGGCAACCCGCTCAACAACTGGAAACGGTCTTGCGCAAACAGACCAACTGGAAGAACTTGTGGTTCTACCAGAAAACGGTTGTGCTCTATCAGATGACCTATGTCTTTACCCGTCGATTCCTGCCCGCCTATGGCGACCGTACCGTTGACCAGATGGTGCAAGCCGCTCGCTCAGGCAAACAAAATATCGTTGAGGGCTCGGCCGATGGGGTGACCTCGATGGAGATGGAACTGAAACTGTTGAATGCGGCTCGTGGCAGTATCCAGGAACTGTTGGAAGACTGAAGTGACCCCAAAAAGTTGGACGGGTTATTGATTAAGGAATAGAGTTCGGTATTGCACCGGGCTCTTTCCATTTAACCGTAATTTGATTCTTTTATT
>CACYAW010000009.1 GCA_902772455.1 uncultured Bacteroidales bacterium | reverse complement strand
GGACAAGCAGGAAATCCCCATGGAATGGGGCGGTATGCTGGTTGTCTATAACTGTATCGTTGGTGGTGCCATCGATGCACGCTTCATCCCCGCCATCGTTAAGGGTATCATGGACCGCATGGAGCAGGGTCCCTTGACCGGTAGCTACGCTCGCGACGTTCGCGTCTGCATCTACGATGGTAAGATGCACCCGGTTGACAGTAATGAAATCTCCTTCCGTCTGGCTGCACGTAATGCCTTCTCGACCGCATTCCGCGAAGCTAACCCCAAGGTATTGGAGCCCGTCTATGACGTCGAGATCCTGTTGCCCGGTGACTGCATGGGTGGTGTACAGAGCGACCTGCAGGGCCGCCGCGGTATCATGATGGATATGTCCAGCGCAAACGGCATGGAGCGCGTTAAGGCCCGCATCAACATGAAGTTCTCGAGCTACGAGCTCGTGCCCGCCGACGTGCAGGCTCAGCTGCTCAAGGAGTACGAGGAGAGCAAGCAGGACGAGGATTAATCCCCAGTTCTACACATTATATAATAATGGGCGACCCGATGTGGGCCGCCCATTATTTATTGCGTTTTTAGCTGATTTCTTTGGTATTGTCAAAGTTTTATTGTTAATTTGCCATTGAAATCAAACAGTTACATCCAATGAATACTCAAGCAATGACAGAAATCATAGCCGATTATTTCAAGACAAAACCAGTCCTGAAGGCATGGCTGTTTGGCTCTTTCTCCCGTGGAGAAGAGAATGCCGACAGCGACGTGGATATCCTTGTCGTTCTTGATCCTTCCCGCCCTGTAGGCTTGGAGTTTTTTGGCATGTATGAAGATTTGAAGGAATTGCTTGGACGCAATGTGGATTTAGTCACTGAACGTTCTTTGGCACCATATGCCCGCCCCAGTGTAGAAAGAGACAGAAAGTTAGTTTATGAGAGAACCGCGTAGAGACAAAGAACGCCTCCAGCACATGATCGAAGCCATTGACCGTATCATGCGCTACACCTCTAACAAGACTTACCAGGATTTGGTGAATGATGACATGATGTATTATGCTGTCGTCAAGAATATTGAGATCATTGGCGAGGCTGCAAATATGCTCACAACCGAATTTCACGATGCTCATCCTGAAACTCCTTGGAAAATGGTGAAAGGCATGCGCAATTACATCGTTCACGAGTATTTTCAGATTGACGACATTGTTGTGTGGGATGTTGTAACCAACAACCTCAAGCCCTTGCGCAATCAACTCGAAATCTATTTAGAGAGCACCGACTGGACAGCATTAGCTGCCGAGGAGAGCAAGCAGGACGAGGATTAATCCCCAGTTCTACACATTATATAATAATGGGCGACCCGTTGTGGGCCGCCCATTATTGTTTTATCGTCATACGTCAGGGGAATTCACTAGCAAGATCATGAACCAGCTGTCATGTCTTGATAGATAGCCACAGGGCCAAGGTGCCACATCTTGGTTGATTCGTCTTCAAGTCGTCGGTAGGTATCCGATGAATAAACCTCCCTAATGGCTTCCACAATACCAATGCCCTTATCTTCGATCAACATCTCGGTGAGCCAAGCCACTTTAGATGGAAGCAGCAAATAAAGATTCTCCTGATTAATATCTATTGCATTCATTCTGACACCTCCTTTGCCTCGATAAACGTGATAGTCTCTAATGAATTTTGAGAATGAAACAGGTATTGATCAACCAATTTGTAGGTCTTCAATTCAGCAATAAGACTCTGCTTGCTTAGCAAACCACCTTCATACAAAGCGAAAGCAGCATAAACCCGATCATTAGCAACTGGGCCGTAAACAATATCATAAGAATGAATAAAACCGCGTTGTGTGCGATTCATCATGACAAAGTCGAGCCATTCCTCGTTAGCCGACTTAAAAATCAAACAATTCAGCCTTGACATTGCCTCTTCATCAAGTTCAAAGATATTGACAAATCCACAATCCACACTGCATTCCTTCATCTTACGTCGAACCCAGTCCTCGGCTTGACGGAATGAAGTGGTCGTGTAGAAGCCGCTACCGTAATCCAACGTTCGATTTGGCTCCCTAATCTCGGGAACTTCGACGATTTCCAGACTACCATGATATAATTTCATACACTACCCTCCTTTCTGAGTTTGACAAATTGGTCTATATCCTCTATAATCCATTGGCGACTCTGCGTATGAAGCGCCTCGTAATGCTCACTCAGATAGTCGAGCACACCATATTGCTCAAATAAGCGCATTGTTTCAAGGCCAGACAAATGATATTCGTTCTTGTATTGTTCAATACAAAACGAAATGAAATAGGCAATATCCTGCGTTCTCTTGTCCACAATACTTTATTTGAAGACAAAGATAACGCGAATTTTGTGAATTTGACCAATTGTGGCAATTATTTTTAAATATAATTCGTGTAATTAAGCAAATTAGTGTCATTCGCATTGAGAAAAAAGAACATGAATATATGGCCGATTGGGGAAAAGTCATTATCTTTGTGACCGTCATGGGGGCTCCCTGCAAGCCTGCTGTGACAGGCATCTTATTGAAGGAAGCGTTTCGTGCTTTATCTCCAGTTTCATCAATTTCCTGGAAGAGCAGACAGCGTCCCCACGTTTTCGCCTTATTAGCCACCTGCCGCCGTCGAAAGGGACCACCGCGGCTCCATATAATAACTATCGCCATATAATAACTATCCTAAAACTATAATGCGTATGAAAACCTTGACCACTTTATCATTGCGAGTCGCAATGCTACTGCTCGCCCTTGCGGGAGTCACTACCACCGCAACCGCCTATGATTTTGAACAGGATGGCATTTTTTATGATGTGAACAGTGACAGCACAACCGTGGCGGTGACCTACGAGACAACAGATTACAACTCCTATAGCGGAGAGGTCACCATCCCCAATTTCGTCACCCACGACGGAATCACCTATACAGTCACCACCATCAAGGACTATGCATTCAGGGAGTGTAGCGAATTGATGAGTATTGTTATCGCAGACTCGGTTAAGACCATCGGGATGATTCCTTTTATTAACTGCACTGAACTGAGGGAGGTCACCATCGGCCTATCTATCACAAGACTATTTTACAAAAAAGCTAGTATGAAATTTAATGCTTTCCAAAACTGCGACAACATCACCTCGTTGACATGGAACGCAAGAAATTGTTCAGATGTTGGTGGCATGGGGCTTCTCAACCTAGAAGAACTCACTGTCGGTCCCGAAGTCGAGATACTTCCTAATAATTCTAATGGTAGTCCAATCAAACTGGTTTGGAACGCCATTAATTGCCCTTCTCAACGTTTTTTTACTCATCAAATTCAAGAAGTCACAATCGGAAATAACGTGCAGGTACTGCCCTATGGTTTCTTGACTGGTTCCAAAATCACATCTCTAGTGATACCCAATTCGGTCACTAGTATTGGTGATTACGCATTTATGCGTTGCCAAAACCTAACTCACGTCTCACTACCCAATTCGCTAACAGCCATCAGCAATTACATGTTTTGTGAATGTTCAGCATTGACCAACATCAATATCCCGGAAACAGTTACAAGCATTGGAAAGAGGGCCTTCTACCATTGTTCTGAACTGACCAACCTCAACATCCCCAGTGGGGTCGATTCCATTGGTGATGAAGCCTTCTCGGGCTGTACTAACCTGACCGGTACCTTTATTATTCCTAATGGCATCACGGCTATAGCTGACTCGGCATTTGTTGACTGTACCCAACTGGAACAGATTTTCATCCCCAATACGGTAACATCCATCGGCAAGTATGCTTTTTATTGTTGCACCGGCCTTAACGACATCACAATCCCCCAATCCGTTACCTCTATTGGCGATCTCGCATTTGCCGGTTGTACAGGCTTAACAAATATAACCATTCCCAATGCAGTTTTCGAGATTGGACAATCTGCATTTTCGGGCTGCACGGGCTTGACCAGCATACATATTCCTGCATCGGTTAACTCCATTGGTATCAATCCATTTAGCTACTGCCCCGAGATAACCGCTATGACGGTGGATGGCGACAATCCTGTTTATGACTCTCGCAATGGATGTAATGCCATCATTCAAACCAACTCCAACAAGTTGATTTCTGGCTGCCACAGTACTATTATCCCCAATACTGTCGACACCATAGGCGAATATGCTTTCGAGTTTTGCCAGAACTTGACCAGCATCACTATACCCTCCTCGGTGACAACCATTGAAATAGCTGCTTTCTGGGGTTGCAATGGTTTGACCAAAATCATCATTCCTTCCTCAGTCACTTCAATTGCCCACTCAGCATTTGCAGGCCATTCAGGGTTAACAAGTATGATTGTTGAGGATAGCAATCCAATATATGACTCGCGAGACAACTGCAATGCCATTATTGTCACTGGAACCAACACCCTATTGACCGGTTGCAAAACTACGGTAGTACCTAACACCGTGTCCACCATCGGAGAGTATTCTTTTGAACGCTGCACTGGCTTGACCGAAATTGATATACCAGAATCCGTGACTACTATAGGTATAGCAGCCTTTTTGGGTTGTGATCACCTGGAAAGCATCCATCTTGGGAACTCGCTTGAGACAATTGATGTCGGAGCGTTCTATGAATGCTCCAGGCTGGATAATGTCATCATCCCCAATTCGGTGAAGACCATTCGTGAAAGTGCATTTGATGGCTGTACGGGCATGACCAATATCATCATTGGTGAAGCTGTCGATACCATTAGTATGCGAGCTTTTTGGAAGTGTACCGGATTGACACAAGTCACAATTCCAAATTCTGTAACCAGCCTAGGTTGGTTGGCTTTTCAGGATTGTACGGCCTTGACCAATATCACCATTGGCTCTGGAGTCACCGAGATGGGAGCAGTATTTGCGGGCTGCGATGCCCTGGAGAGCGTCACCTGTTATGCTACTACACCGCCTAATTTAGTTTCCTTATCTGAACCACTTGAGGATGGTAGCAGAGTTTCTCGTTTCAACTTCAGTGACAAGGTATATGATCAAGCGACACTTTATGTGCCAGCCGAGTCTATTGAAGCCTACCAAAGTTCAAAATGGAAAAACTTCCGGGATATTCAGCCCATACCCGAGCCCGGTGATGTGAATGGCGATAGCGAGGTGAACATTGCTGATGTCAATAATGCCGTCAAAGCCATCCTTAACGGAGATACAGATGAACGATTTGACATGAATGGCGATGGCGAGATCAACATCGCCGACATCAATGCGATCGTCAAAATCATCCTCGGCACCAACTAAAACAATACAAACACACTTTGCTAAAACGATGGGCGACCCGATGTGGGCCGCCCATTATTTTCGTTGTTCTATTTGGTCGTGAAAGTGGTTGTTTTAACATTTGAGGCTAGATTTTTGCGCAAAAAGTGACAAAAAATTTGGCTTTTTCACAATATTGTGTTAATTTTGCCGTTGATTGTTAAAACAACAAATCAGAAAGGACAATACTCTCATGAAGAGATCTACGATATGGATATTGACGGTTGTGATGGCGATAGCCCTGCTGGGCCTGCTCGCCATGCAGATCGTGTATATGGAAAAGATGGTTGACATGCGCAACAGCCAGTTCAGTGAGATTGTGAAACGCAGCCTCTACAGCGTTTCCACCATGCTGGAGCAGAACGAGACCAAATATTTCCTGGACATGGATCTGGCCGAGGCAGAACAGACCTACTCTGGCATCAGCCAGAACAGCTTCAGCTTCAATGACCGGCATGAGGCCACGATCGACACGACCCTCAACACCGAGGATCCCGCCAACTTGCGTCCCGCTAACCGCAACACGCTGAAGGACCTGAACGACAGCTACCAGCGCAAGCAGGAAATCCTTAGGGGGCAATTCCTGTACCAGAAGAGTCTGCTCTACGAGGTCATTCTCACTATCCTGAACCACTCCAGCGACCGCCCCATCCAGGAGCGTGCCGACAGTGTTACCGTAGATAACTACCTGCGCTCAGAACTGGAATTTAACGGATTGACGCTACCCTTTGAGTTCGCGATCGTGAACCGCACAAGCGGTGTCGTCTATAAGACCAGCGGCTATTCCCCGATGTCGCAGCAGGACGTTTACAGCCTGGTGCTTTTCCCCAATGACCCGAAGAGCAAACAGAACACGCTGAACGTCATGTTCCCCACCAAGAGCGACTACATCTTCTCGTCGGTGAAGTTCCTGGTTCCCTCATTGGCCTTCACCTTCCTGCTGCTGGGTGTGTTCCTGTACACCATCACCGTGGCCTTCAGGCAGAAGAAACTGAGCGAAATCAAGAACGATTTCATCAACAACATGACGCACGAGTTCAAGACGCCCATCTCGTCCATCTCCATTGCCGCACAGATGCTCAACGACGACAGCGTGCGCAAGAGCCCCGAGATGCTCAAGCACGTCTCGGGCGTCATCAACGACGAGACCAAGCGACTGCGCTTCCAGGTCGAGAAAGTGCTGCAGCTCTCGCTGTTCGACCGCAAGAACGCCACCATGCGTCTTGAGGAAGAAGACGCTAACGCCAGCATCTACAGCGTCATCAACACGTTCAAGCTCAAGGTCGAAAAATACGGCGGTAAAATTGATGCCAACCTCGATGCCGAGGACCCCATCATCAACGTGGACCGCATGCACTTCACCAACGTCATCTTCAACCTGCTGGACAATGCCGTCAAGTACCGCCGCGAGGACGTGCCGCCCGAACTCGTGGTCACCACGGTCAACCCCGACGAGGACCACATCCAAATCACGGTGCAGGACAACGGCATCGGCATGAAACGTGAGGATCTGAGGAAGATTTTCGAGAAGTTCTACCGCGTGTCCACCGGCAACCGCCACGACGTCAAGGGCTTTGGACTGGGATTGGCATATGTTCAAAAGATGATTGAGCTGTTCGGCGGCAGCATCCGTGCCGAGAGCGAGGTCAACCATGGATCGAAATTCATTATCACATTACCACTATACAAATAAAAGAAAGACAATTATGGAAGACAAACTGAGAATTCTGTTATGCGAGGACGACGAGAATCTGGGAACCCTCACTCGTGAGTACCTCGAGGACAAGGGCTTCAAGGCCGAGTTGTTTGCCGATGGTGAGGCCGGTTACAAGGCATTCCTCAAGGGCAAATACGACATCTGCCTGCTCGATGTCATGATGCCCAAGAAGGATGGATACCAGCTGGCACAGGAAATCCGCGCCATCAACAGCGATGTGCCCATCATTTTCCTCACCGCTAAGGCCCTGAAAGAGGACATCCTCGAGGGCTTCAAGATCGGTGCCGACGATTACATCACCAAGCCCTTCTCGATGGAGGAGCTCGTGATGCGCATCGAGGCTATCCTGCGCCGCGTCAAGGGCAAGAAGGGCAAGGAAGTGACCGTTTACAAGATCGGCAAGTTCACCTTCGACACCCAGCGCCAAGTGCTGTTCACCGACGACAAGAGCGACAACCTCACCACCAAGGAGAGCGAGTTGCTGAGCCTGTTGTGTGCCCACATGAACGAGATCCTGGAGCGCAACTTCGCCCTGAAGACCATCTGGATTGACGACAACTACTTCAACGCACGCTCGATGGACGTTTACATCACCAAGCTGCGCAAGAAACTCAAAGATGATCCCACCATCGAGATCATCAACATCCATGGCAAGGGCTACAAGCTCATCGCCCCTGAAGTGGACGCAGAAACCAACTGATCAATACCACCTTATTTAATTCTGCCCCAGGATTGCAGATAATCCTGGGGCAGGAATTACTTTGACTTGCTATTATCACATCTATCAACCGCCTATCGACCATGATTTATTTGTACCGCATCTACCAATGGTGTATTGCTTCACCCATTATGCTGGTTTACAGCATCATCACAGCTCTCATCACCATCATTGGCTGCCTGTTCAACCAGGACTATTGGGGCTATTTCCCGGCCAAATGGTGGGCCCGAGTATGGTGCTGGATTCACTTAGTGAAGGTGAATGTGGTGGGCCGTGAACTCATTGACCACGAGACGAGCTACGTGTTTGTTGCCAACCATCAGGGAGCCTATGACATTTTTTCCATTTACGGTTTCCTGGGTCACAACTTCAAGTGGATGATGCGCAAGGGAATCACTAACATTCCCCTCATCGGCACGGCTTGTCGCATGGCGGGTCATATCCTGGTTGACACACACTCCACCCAAGGCCTCCGCGATACCATGGCGGCTGCAAAGAAAAAACTCCACGGCGGCATGTCGATTGTCGTCTTTCCCGAGGGTCGCCGCACCGACACCGGATTCATGGGACCGTTCAAAAACGGAGCCTTCAAGCTTGCACTGGAATTCGGATTGCCCGTTGTGCCCATCACTATCGACGGCAGTTACAAGGTGATGCCCCGCAGCACCTTCAACGTCACCCCGGGCACCATCACCCTCACCTTCCACCAACCCATCCAGCACACCGGCGGCAACGACATCGCCCAAGTGAGCCACCAGTGCCGCGAGATTATCCAGCGCGACCTCCCCGCCGACATGCGCGACAAAGTAAGCATCTAATTCCAACCTCAGCACCCTAATCGGTCTGTCCTTTCCTTGGTATTGGTTCTCATCGATGCAGGTCTCACCTGTTGGAGCAAAACCGCGTTTCTCCATCATGCGGCCAGAGGCGGGATTGTCCGCGAAGTGTCCGCTGATGAGCGACGGAATTACAGCCGTTTCCTGTATGGCTTTTCTATTGTCTGCCCCAAATGCTGAGAGTCAGACAATAACTGATCATTATTCTATCGGGATTTGGATAATTGAGAGCCATTTTTCGGGGTCTTCCTGATTCCATGCGCCATCAACGTAGCATGTGCGAGGCTTACCGGCGATTTTGTAGCCCTGCTCCTCCAAATAGCAGAAGGCTTCGGTGTAGGACTCATAGAAACGCTCATAGGGACCGAGATGCTTCATGCAGAGCGCCTTGGGTATGGCTGGCAGGCGTTTAAACTGGATGATGTCGCTGCTGATGCCCATTTCCTCGACCTGTTCGCAATACTCGATGTCGATGTCTGTCGGTTTGAATTCCTTGTTGTGCTCGATGGTGAAACAGTAACCCGGAGGCGGGCACTTGCAGCCCAGGCGTTGCATCTCGGGAGCAATCTTATTGACACACAAAGGCCCCAGGGCAGCGTAATCAGGGATTTCTTCACGATGACTTGCCACAATGATCTCTGGCAATGACTGAATGCTGAATTTTTCCATTGTCTTCATTTCTTTGCGAGAGTTCCTCCAGCCGAGCAGTCGTTCACGACGGGCTGTCAGTTGCTGCAACTGCGCTTCCGTATCCTTAATCTTCGTGTCAAGTTGGCAGATGCTGGGGGTATGCGAATCGTCTTGGTACAGTTCCTTAATCTCGTCCAGCGTGAATCCGAGCCGTTGCATATCGCGGATGGCTTGCAGTTTCTGCATCTGGTCGATGCTGTAGTAGCGATATCCCGTCCACTCGTCCACCTCGTCAGGCAGGAGTAATCCCTTCTGCTCATAGTGACGCAAAGTCTTTACAGTAACCTGCATCAGCCTTGAGAACTCTCCAATTTTTAATTTTGTTTTCTTACTCATCATCGTACGACATATTGCTAAGCGACCACAAAATTATGGTATGCCCTAAGGGACGAGTCAAGTATCAACAATGGATTTAACACAAGTTTAACAGTTGCCTAATTCTTCATTCGCTGCTGCGCATCCTTGCCTGCTCCTGGGACCATGCCGTCAAGCAGGCCACACATGCCACAATGCCTATGAAGAAACAACGTTTCATTTTCTCCACCGTTTCAGCATGGGAAAGAAGCCTTGCATCATCTGGACGTATTCATCCCTAGTCATCGGCTTTGGCATCTGCTTATTGACCTCGTCAATAAACTGGGCGCAATGCTCAATCATCTCGTCCATCGTGCAGTCCTGCAGGAACTTGCCGTCCTTGTAGCAGTACTGGCAGTAATCAAAGTTCGTGCTCCCGTCAGCATTCGTGCCGCAATCCTCATTCTTAATGAGCGGCATGCCACAACTTTGGCAGAACTGAGGAAGCTGGCCTGGCAGCAAAGCTTTCACCTTCACAGGGAATGTCGCTTCATAGGCCTCGAAGGCCTCGGGGTTCTCGTCGGCGACAAAGTAGCCCTTGGGCGGGCCATAGGTCGCCTCGGTGATGCCGTTGCTTTTCAGCCAACCGGGGATAAGTTCCTGAGCAAGGAAATAAGGCACCTCGACATCGCGCGGCTCGGCGTGATAATGAATCTTCATCTTGCTGGCCAAGTCGAAGCCCGCATGGCGATAGAAGTCGATGTTACCCTCCATGCACAGGAAACCGACGCCCATTTCACGGGCCTTTTCCAGCGCATAGTTCAGCAACTTGAGGCCATAGCCCTTGCGCTTATAGTCGGGATGGATGCTGATGGGGCCAAAGGTCCATGAGGGGCAATGTGTGCCGTTATCAAGGACGAGTTCTGCCCTCGAGAACATGATATGGCCTATAATCCTGCCGCCTTCTTCCATGACGAGATCGAGCTCGGGGATAAAGTCGGGATTGCTGCGGTACCGGTTGAGCACGTAATGCTCGGTGCAACCTGGACGATAAACGTTCCAGAAGGACTCACGGGTGAGGTTCTCCACCTCACGGTAATCCTCGGGTTGTTCTAATCTGATATTCATAATGAAGCCCTTAAACCATTTTGAGATTTACATATTCTTTGTTAGTTTACTGCAGCAAAGTTACTGACAGTTGCAATAACTTCCAAACAACTGGAGCAATTGCTAAATGGCTTTTATTACCTCCTGCAGTTCTTCCAGGAAACGTGCAGCGTGGCCACCGTCCATCTGGACATGATGGAACTGGAACGAAATGGGCAGGGAGACTTTTAGCCACTTCTTGCGATAACGGCCCCACATCACCATGGGGTTGCAGAATTGGTCGGTGTACTGGTTGACGATGCCGTCCAGTTCGGTTGCCGTCATTGCCGATGTCCCTATCACCATCATGTCTTCCTGAAAACTGCTTTCACAGTTCTTTTTCGCTGACTGGGTCAAGTTGATGTAATTGGTGCTGAACTCATCCAAATCATCGGTAAATGGAATGTCGCATGAGCTGATCCCGCCGTTAATATTGTTCACAATCACATTGATGGCCATACGGTCGTATTTGTACATTTTCCCGTGCTGGGGCAACATGTAAAACTCCTCAATCCGTGAAGCAGCCTTGCCGATGCACCAACAAAGGAGCATGTTGAATTTTAAGCTCCTTTGTCGGCTCATCCTGTAAATGCGGGTCACGTCAAGGGTCTTGGTGAGCGTCACCATCGGCATGGGTGATTTCATCCACAACTCGAATGCCAAGGCCCGATTCGTGTCCTTAGGATTGATTTCCTGTTTCATTCCAGTACAAAGCTGCGGGGATAGAAGTCGCTGTAGAAACGGCCATCGGTTGCCGTGAACTTCAGCACGCAATAGTTGGGATCGGTAACGCCGCCGGGGTAGTATTCGGTGTCACCTTCCCGCCAGATCATCTCCTTGCTGGCAGCATCGGTCAGCACCTCCATAGTGCCACGCAGCATCATGCCCCTGAATCCGTCGGCATCGCAGAAATAAATGGATGCTTTGGGATTGGCCTTGTAATGGGCCACACGCAGGGAGAACGTGTTGGTCGTAAAGTAGAACGTCTTGATGCCCTCACGCACACGAGGCGACAGCATGGCCTTGGTGCAAGGGAAACCCTCCTCATCTACCGACGAGATGAACGTGACGGGCAACGTGTCGGCCATCTTGGCTATCAGGTCTTTAACACCCGCCAAGGAAGGATTCTCAGGGATAGCCTCATTGATGGTTATCTCCTTGCGCCAGCGCTTCAAGTGGGGGAAGTACATCTTCATTTGACCGATATATTCCTCCCGAGTAATGGGTTGCGGCAGGCCCTTGTTGACCTCGTTGACAAACTGAGCGCAGTGCTCAATCATCTCGTCCATCGTGCAGTCCTGCAAAAACTTGCCGTCCTTGTAGCAATAGATGCAATACTCCTCGCTCTTAGTGCCGTCGGCATTGGTGCCGAGCAGTTCCTGGGTGAGCGGCATACCGCAGCTCTGACAAAATTTCTGTTCCATTGTTACTAAATTCTATTATCCTATCCGACAAAGTTATAAAGAATTATCGTTCATGTCAATCCATTCACTGTAAAAAGCCGTCAAGGATGACGATGGGGCGGGAATTCCTTGGCTGAGTGATAGGCAACGACCTTGCCGTCGTTGTTAAAGGTGACGACAAACAGCATCTCCTCGGCATCAATCACCTCGCCGACCACCTTGCGGTAGCCCCACTGCTCTCCCGTTTCATCGGCGTTCTTGAACAGCGGTTTTCCCAACAAGTGCTGGATGTCACTTTTGTTCATGCCCATTTCCACTTTGTTGATTTTGGTTGTATCGCGCGTGGCGATACAACTGTCTAAGCCTAGGTTTATCACGAGAACAAGCATCACCGCGATAACTATTTCTTTCATTTTCATAATCGTCTAGTTAATTATTAATAATGTTTCATTACATACGTGCCTTCTGCTTCTCGCCGGCGCCAGTGCCGCGGTACTTGCTGCCTGCACTGTTGAACTTCCAGGGTGCGGCGGGCAGGATTGCTGGTGGTCAACTCGCGCGGGCCATAGATGGTAGCCCCAGCCTTGCTGGTGTTGAAGATGTCCATGCAACGCGCGTCAACAGTCAGTGAGCCAAGGTGCTGCAGGCTGATATCCTTCTGCACTCCGATGCCGCTGTAGAACCTGCTCTTGGTGATGCGGAAGTTGTCGTAGTCACCTCGCGATGTCCATTGCATCATGGCATTCAAGCGCCACTCGTGCGGCAGTTCGATGTCGTTGTTCCATGTCAATCCCAGATAGGGGTGGTTCAGCGTGAGGATGGAACCGTCGGCGGTCGGTGTCTTGTAGTTCTGGAAGATGGCGATCGCCGTCCATGTGGGATGCCAGCAACCAAACACGGGCCTCAACGACGGCATGATGGTCAGTCGGTTATAGCTCTCCTTGCTGTTGATGGGATGCACGAGGCTGATGAGCGGATCCTCGGACCCGGGATAAGGCTCGGTGGACATCGTCTCGGAGTCCTTGATGCGTGCGTAGTTCAGCGTCAGGTTCATCCACTGGTAGGCGGCATTGAAGACCAGGCTGTGGGTGTAGGTGGGCTTCAGGTAGGGATTGCCGCTCTGGTAGCTGTAACGGTTGATATAGACGGTCGAGCTGGTGAGGCTGCTGTAGGCGGGGCGCTGGATGTCGCGGCGGTAGGACAGCGACAGTTGCACCTTGCCGACGGGAGCCGACACCACAAACGTGGGGAACCAGTCGCCATAGTCACGGCATACCTCATCTTCACGCTCATTGAAGTTGTAGTAGTCGTTCTTCAGGTGCTCGTAGCGCAGACCCACCTGGGCGAATACCAGGCCGAAGCGACGTCCAAACTCCACAAATGCTGCCGTCGACGACTCGTTGATCTCGGTGTCGGTGGCCTTGACGGGAACACTTGCCGTTGACGAGAACGAGTAGGCATCGGTGCGGTGGTTGTAGGAGTATTCACCGCCCGCCGACAGGTTGCCCTGCCAAACGGGATAGCTCAGGATGAGCTTCGAGGCCCAGAAGTTGTTGCGGCTGCTGGTGTTGCTCTCGATGCTGCGGCTGACGGTGACGCCGTCCAGGACGGTTGCCTCGCTGGTGCTGCCCGGCGTCTCGGTGCGGTCAAACAAGCCGTCCACGTTGAGGTCAATGCCCAGAGAACCCACCTTGCCGTTGTAATAGGCATTGAAAATGTGCTTGCTGAAACGGTCGTGCTGCTCGACGTCGCTCACCGAGCGCTCGGTGAAGACGCCATTCACATAGCTATCGGTAATGAATTGGTCACGAAAGTCGGCGCTGGGGTGTCGGTCATATTTGTAAAAGGCGCCAAAGCTGTGGTTATCGTTGACCACATAATTCACCTGAAGTTGGGGCGACAGGCCTTTCCAGATGTTCTTACCATCCTGCGTAACAAGCCCCTCGACCCGGTCAGGGCCCACAAAATAAGACAACTGGTTTTCCTGCAGCATCTTGGCGTGTCCGTAGCGGCCCGCCCAGAACGAGGCAGTGATATCAAATCCGCCCGTGCGGTAGTTCACATCCAGGTTGTTGGTAATCGTGTGGCCATACTGGTACATGCCCATCAGGTTGTCTTGGAAACTAAAGCCGTCACCCTGAGCCTTCTTGAGGGTGATGCGCACCACGGCCTTGGTCGAGGCAGCATAGCGGGCTCCAGGATTCTGGATGACATCAACATGCTGTATCTGATCAGAGCGCAGGCGGGACAATTCGCTCACATCCTGCACCTTGCGGCCATTGATATACACCTCGGCCTCGCCGCGTCCCAGCACCGTCACGGCGCCATCGCGCTTGGCCTCCAGCGACGGCACGCGGGCAAGTGCATCGGCCACGGTACCTGCCTTCTCCAGGATGGTGCCCTCGACAGTCGTGCGCATAGCCTCGCCCTTGACGCGTGTCTTGGGCAAGTGGCTCTTGACGATTACCTCACCCAGCATCAGTGTGGCCTCGTTCATCTTGACAATCAGCCCATCGACGGGGTTTAGGTATTGCGTCTCGTAGCCTATGCTCGACACCTTCAACAGGCCGTCGTTCTTGAGTGTCCTGATCTGGAAGTGGCCCTGGTCATCGGTCATTGCTCCCTGCACAAACGATGAGTCGGGCATCGAGATCAGCACCACGTTAACAAAGGGCATGGGCTCGCCATTCTCGTCAAGTACTGTGCCGGTCACATCCGGCGTTTTAGCGACGGCCGTCACGGCCATTAATAGTGCAGTCATCAAAACCACAAATCTTAAAATCATCTTGTTCATGATATAATACTTTATTATGATTGTTCTTTGTTTCTTATTCTTTGATACTCACGCCACCCAAAAAGTTGCTGGCGACGATGTGGAGACAAGGAGCACCGGGAATGGAGCGTCCTGCCGTCTCGTTGCCCACACCGCCAATGAAGCTGTGACTCTTCACGAGCACGTTGATATGCTTGGGGACAAACAGTTCGACACCGCCCAGAAAGGTGTGGACATCTATCTCCTCGTCCTCGCTGATGACAGCTTCACGCAGGTCCAGGCGCAGACCGCCGCAAAAGGCATCGAGTCTCGCTCCATGGAACGCCTCGCCTTGATAGCGGTAGGCGTCGGCACCAAAGCGCGCGGCGCAACTGATGCGTTTGCCGTCCTCTCCTTGGGGAACAGGACGCTGGAGCCACTGAGACGGATTCTTATTAAAACTGTAAATGATGAGTTCAGCACCAATGTACAGCAGGAGAACGGGACCGAAATACTCTGTCCAGGAATGCTCCCAGTTCAACTGGATGACGCCCCACATGTCTGCCAGTCTCAACAAGGCAGCCACGATAAAAATGATACCGATAATTGTTCTGCGTGTCATAATTGTATTGCTTGAAATCAGTTGTTATTTCGCCAAAACTTTTTGCTTAAAGCATTGCAAAGTTCCAGCCAAATAGCCACTTCCACAAGTTTTTGGGATATTCTGCATGGTATTGTGACGAATGACACATCTTGAGGGATAAAATGCATAATTGTGACGAATGGGCTTGCCTGTTAATCGCTTTTACACTAACTTTGCAAGACCTATGAGTGAAGGACAAAAAGACACAATCAAGACCCGCGTCATCAGCATTGCTTTCATCGTGCTGGCGCTAGCGGTTTTCAAACCCTTTGGACTCGAAGCATGGCAATGGATGGGTCTGGCCCACCTGTTGGCGATATTCCTGTTGGGCACTTTGAGCTGCTTGTTGACCGAGGGCATCTTGAAGTATGTGATCAGAAAACCCAGATCTCTCGAACGCGGTGTCGATTACATCATCAGCCGCAACCTGTGGTTCCAACTCATCAATACTCCGCTGATCTCGCTGCTGATATGCCTTTACCGCCATTTCGTGATGAGCGACCTGGTACCTGGTAATGTTTTGTCGTGGAGCAACTTTTTTGAGACACTGCTCATTATCGCTTTCGGCTCTTTCGCCATCGGCCTGTACTGGCGATTCAAGTTCCGCAGCCGCTACCTGGCCGCCGAGCTCGAAGAGACACGGCAATTGAACGAACACCTCAAGCGCTTGCAGGAAGAAACCGAACAGCGAGCCAAAGCCGCCATATCCAGCGAACCCGACGCACCTGCCCAATCAACTGACGCCGCCCCCCAACCGCCATCAACGATCACCCTTACCGGAACCACCAGCGAGACGGTGACATTACAGATTTCTGACCTATTATATATAGAAGCAGTGGGCAACTACGTGAAAGTTTACCGGATGGAAGACGGACAGGTGCACACCGACATGCTGCGCGCCACATCCAAGCAGATCGAAGAAGAATTGCGGGACTACACCACTGTCGTGCGCTGTCACCGCGCTTTCCTGGTCAACCTGGGTCAAGTGGAACAGATCATCACACGCTCAGGCACCATGCAGCTGCTCATCAAGCACTGCAATGACAGCCTTCCCGTCTCACGCAGCAACATGGCTCAGGTCAAGAGTGCCATTAATGGCAATTAATGGCATGTGAACACACTAACTCCAGCCTAATCCTAAAAAAATGACGCGGTGCCATCCATGATGACACCGCGGCTATGATGTGACAATACCAGAAAACGAAAATCACATGGTGATTAAGTCGTTTTTGATAGTGGGTTCGATTTCTTTACTCAGTTTACGCCATTCCTTGGAGTTGATGTAGTCCATGATGATGTGGGCATGCTTCAGGTTGTGCATGTCGCTGCCCAGATAATCAATCATGCCATTGCGCACAAACCACAGGGCGCTGTCACGCGCTTCCTCGCCAAAATAACCGGTGAACGACAAGATATTGACCTGGAATCGGGCGCCGGCGTTATGCAGCTGTTCGTAACGCTTGCGGCGGCGTGAATAATAGGTGTAACGCTCGGGATGAGCCAGAATGGTGCGGTAGCCCTTGACCTGCATGTCAAAAAGCAATTCGTCCAGGTTCATCAGCTCCTGCTGGAACGAGTTCTCAAGCAGGATGTGGTTGCCGGGCATGGGAATCAGATGGTCGGCGGCATATTCTTTATCAAAATATTCATCCATGCGGTACTCTGCACTCAGGTACAGGTCCATGTCCAACCCCTCGTCGGTCACGGCGTCCTTGAGTTTCATGAAAGCGTCCATCAATGTCTCACGCGTGTTCTCAAATGTGATGGCTGTCACATGAGAAGTAAGAATGATGCGGTTAATACCCATGGCAGCCTCGGCACGCAACATCTCCAATGATTGCTCCATTGACTGAGAACCATGGTCCACACCTGGAAGGATGTGGCAATGCACATCCGTGTTGTAGAAAAGTTTTACTTGCTCTTTATTGCGCTTGAATAGTTTGCCAAACATATATATGAAAAATCATCAATGATAAAATAACCTGCAAAAGTAGTGTATTTTTTTATAATACAACAAATCTATACCATTTTTCTTATTTACAAGTTATTGTACAGGTTCCGCCGCCGGTTCATTCATCATACATGAACCCACGAGTTAAAAATGCGTAATCTAGTGAGAAAAAGCGCTATAATATCTTGACAGGAAGAAAAAAACTATATCTTTGCCCACAATATACATCAAGTAGTCCGTCAAACGGCCAACCATAACTTCAATTCGATTATGAAAGTCATTATAGTAGGTGCAGGCGCCATCGGAGTTCATCTGGCCGATCTGTTCTCCAAAATCAAGCAGGACATCATCGTTATTGATGAGGATGAGGAAAAGTTAGAACGCATCCAAGCCGATAGCGACCTGATGACCATACACTCACCGGCCAACACGCCCATCCAGGCCCTCAAGGACGCACGCGTCAACCGCGCAGACCTGTTCATCGCCGTCACGCGTGACGAGAATCTGAACTTGAGCCTGTGTGTGCTGGCCAAGTCCATGGGCGCACAGCAAACCGTGGCCAAAGTGGAGAATGCCGAGTTCAGTGACCCGCAAATCATCGACGCCTTCAAGGCGGCCGGAATCTCTTCTATCATAGACCCCGACAATCTGGCGGCTCTTGACATCGTGAATGGCCTGAAACTGACTTGGGCACGGCAACGCTGGGATGTGCATGGCGGCCTGCTCACGTTGTTGGGCATCAAGGTAAGAGAGTCCTGCAAAATGCTCGGACATCCGTTCAAGGAAATCTTCAAGCCCGATTCGCCCTACCATGTGGTCGCCATCAAGCGCGACAACATCACCATCATGCCATCGGGCGATGACATGCTCACGGCAGGAGACTTCGTCTATTTCATGACCACACGCGATTATGTTCCCAACATGAGAATCATCATGGGAAAGGACAACTACCCCGACGTGAAAAACGTCTTCATCGTGGGCGGCGGCAAGACTGCCGTCAGGGTGGTCAACATGCTGCCGCATGACGTGAAGGCCAAAATCTTTGAGAACGACCCGCGCCGTTGTGAAGAACTTATCGACCTGGTGGACACCAGCCGGGTGATGGTCATCAATGCCGACGGGCGCTCGGTAGCCAACCTGATGGAGGAAAACATCAAGGCGGCACAAGCTTTTGTCGCCCTGACCGGTAACGCCGAAGCCAATATCCTGGCATGCCTCACCGCTAAGCAACTGGGAGTGCGCAAGACCATTGCCATGATCGAGAATTTGGATTACATGGACATTGCCGGCAATGTCGATATCGGCACCATCATCAACAAGCAGGCCCTGACTGCCAGCCACATCTACCAGATGCTGCTCAACGGTGATGTGCGCAACATGCGCAACCTGATGACCGTCAATGCCGACGTCGCCGAGTTCACCGCCCGTCCCGGGTCACGCATCACCCGCAAGAAGGTGAGGGAACTGAATTTCCCGCGTGAAGCCGAATTGGGCGGATTGGTGCGTGACGGCAAGGGCGTTCTTGTCAATGGTGAGACCCAAATCATGCCTGGGGATATTGTCGTGGTCTTCTGCCACGGGACCGAAATGAGCCGCATCGAGAAATTCTTCATTTGATGTTTACGCCATGTTGAACAAGCGATTGATATGCAAGATTCTGGGCACTCTGTTATGGATTGAGGCCGCATTCATGTCACTGGGCCTCATCTTGGCCCTGTTGTATATGGAGAGTGACGTCATGGCCTTTGCTCTCACTGTGGGCATCACGATACTGGTTGGCACGGTATTGAGGCTCACGGGGCGCCATGCGACAAACACATTGAGCCGCCGGGATGCCTATCTGCTGGTTACCGTGGTGTGGATCGCTTTCGCCATCTTCGGGATGCTGCCATTCCTCATCGGTGGCTACATCGACCATGTGACCGACGCTTTCTTTGAGACCATGTCGGGCCTGACGACAACGGGGGCCACCATCATCGACCAGGTCGAAGGCCTGCCACACGGCATCCTCTTCTGGCGCTCGCTGACGCAATGGATTGGCGGCCTGGGAATCGTGTTCTTCACCATCGCCATCATACCGTCGTTTGTGGGCGGCTCGATCAAGGTGTTTGCTGCCGAGGCCACGGGTCCCATCAAGAGCAAGATGCATCCGCGACTGACCACCACGGCCAAAGCGCTGTGGGGCATCTATCTGCTGATGACGGCCGTGTGCGCCGTTTGCTTCTGGTTCTTCGGCATGAGCCTGTTTGACGCCGTGAACTACTCGATGACAGTGACGGCAACAGGCGGCTTTGCCACCCATGACGCCAGCACCGGCTACTTCCACAGCCCTGCCATCGACTACACCGCGATAGTGTTCATGTTCTTCTCGGGCGTGAGCTTCGCCTTGCTCTATGCCAGTCTGTTCCAGGGCAAAGCCAAACAGTTGTTCAAAAATGCCGAGTTCCGTTTCTACACGGCATTGACGCTGGCGGCGACAGTAGTCATCGTCTATTTCCTGCTGCGTTACAATCATTACACCGTGAGTGACGCCATCCGTTATGCCCTGTTTCAGGTGGTATCGTTCATCACCACAACGGGCATGTTCAACGAGGATGCAGCCCAGTGGCACCACATCACATGGGTAGTACTGAGCCTGTGCATGTTCTTTGGCGGTTGTGCCGGCAGCACGGCCAGCGGCTTCAAGTGTGTACGCGGGGTGATTGCCCTGAAAATCCTGCGCAACGAGGTCCGGCGTATGGTCCATCCAAAAGCGTTGTTGCCAGTCAAGGTCAACAACACGTCGGTACATTCCCCAAGCCAAATCACGCTGCTGGCCTTCTTCATCGCCTACATCACCCTGTGCTTCACCGCCTATTTCATTATGATTCTGGCCGGCGTGGACAGCACCAACTCCATCACCATCGCCTTGAGTTGCGGCAGCAACGTGGGGCCCACACTGGGCCTGGAAATCGGGCCGACAATGTCCTGGAGCATCCTGCCGCCACTGGTCAAATGGATCCTGTCCGGACTGATGCTGATGGGCCGTCTCGAGATATTCACCGTGCTGGTCATTTTCTCGCCCTCGTTCTGGAAAAACAACTGAAAATCAAAAAAAGAGCGAAAAAATTTTCCCAGTTCAAAAAATCGACGTACCTTTGCACGCCATTACAGAAAATGAGGCGTTTACCACCGCCAAAACGTTTGTAAGTTTAACATTTTAAAGATATATCTAAAGAAATGAAGAAAGATATCCATCCCAGCAACTATCGCGAGGTTGCTTTCAAGGACATGTCTAACGAGGAGGTCTTTATCACCCGCAGCACGGTGAACACCAAGGAGACCATTGAGATTGACGGCACCACCTATCCTCTGGTAAAGCTCGAGATCACCAACACCTCGCACCCCTTCTTCACCGGCAAGCAGAAGCTCGTCGACACCGCAGGTCGCGTGGACAAGTTCATGCAGCGCTACGGCAACCGCAAGAAGAAATAAGAAGACAAGACAGCAACACCGCCGTGAGCGCTCACGGCAGGTTCTACAAGACACAGCGACGCGCCCTTCCCGTCAAAAACGGAGGGCGCGCCGCTTGTTTTATCGCACAGCCAGTCGAAATCAGTTAACAATAATTGTTCTCGTACTCTTTACCGCAGTTACAGCACTAGTGATGGCCTTGAACGTCATGATACCGAAACGGCTGCTGCCATTGGAGGAATTGACGATATTTATCCTTGAGCCAACTCATCCTATTCTCTACTTATATCTTAGCTGATCATTCCCCACAAGACACCTGGTCTAATTACCTCCATAGCGATGGCGATGATGATGAACGACACGAGGAACAGCAGCGGTAAAGCCATCGCACGCAGCCGCCCTCGCTCTCGCCACAACTTGCGGTTAATAACGTCGGCCATCGATAACATCAGGCCTGAGCACGAAATGCAGAACACACCTAGCAGCCTGAGTAGCCACCTCTCTTCTTCAACTTTGGACACATATTCAGGTTTTGTAGTAACACCACACCAAAAAGCAGTCGCAAAGAAACACAACACGATGACCATGACCATCAACAGCACCCGCCACACGGTGCCCCACCAGCCGTAGCCAAACACCTGCTTGTAGTTCACAGCGACAATAACAGGTATCACCAATAAGGAACTTTCTACCATTATGTCCTCAAAGCCACTACTGCCCGCTTCATAGCCTAAATCTATTCCGACAAGCTTGACAAAAGTAGAGATGATGAACACCCACACGAAGTACTGCGTTGTCATGAGCACCTGGATAAAGAAGCCTTGAGGTATTGTGTGCCGGGGGTTGCGCGGCGAGTGCCTGAACACCAGCCAGGTGGGAAGTATCAGCAACGAGAAGATAAACAGGTACAACCACTCAATATGATTTCCGATCCATTGAGACACGAAATCAAAATAGTATTGCCATCCTGTTGACGTGATAGCCTCAGGATCATATTCAAAAAGTGTCGCCCAGTATTCAGGAAAGATGGCTTTACCGACAAGATACAGGATTACCGCCACAAGCACAAGCATCTTGACGGGCGGAAAGCTCGACTGCCACTTGCCCCCCACACGTCCATCACGCTATGGCGCACCACATTCCACGTGACGCGGCCTGCTGTGGCTCTTTGTCCGCACACGGGGCAAAAGTTCCCTGTGTATTCACATCCGCAATTGTTGCAGTACCGTGGCACATCAGCCACAGGATAATCGGCGGGATGAACTTGCCAAGCCTTGAAACGACGATATAATTTCTTGAGGCTAAACATCGTCGCTGATGGGCGCAGGTGTAGTTACAGACTCAGGTGCAGGCTCAACGGCCGGTTGGGTGACGGCATTGCGTACACGGCGCTCGGCAAGGTATTCCTGCAGGCTGGTAAAGTTGAACAGCAACAGGCAAATGCCCGTGATGAGCACCACGGTGGACACATTGGCACGCAGCGACGGCAACATGAGCGACAGCACGCCGCACAAGGCGACCACTACCGGACACAAGTAATACCATCCCTTGACGTTCCAGCTATTGCGCGACAAGAACAGGTAGATGATATGAAACAAGCCCAACACCACTAGCAGGACCGCCATGAGCAGTTGCAGAATGCCGTCAAACTTGTCGGGCTTCAATATCATCACCAGGCCAAAGCACAAACCGCCCACAGCGGGCAAGACGCCCATATAGTCGGTACTGGTGCGTGCGTCGGCATGGCGAACAGCCACCATGACCAGATAAGCGATGGCCGGCAGCAGGAACATTGCCCCCATCACCCGTGCCCCCCAAAGCAGGATATCAGGCACGTTGTGAAACACGATAAGGATGATGCCGGCAAGCAGCAAAATCACGTTTGTAAGCAGGTTAATACTGACTCTTCTCATTAATTTCTGTAAGGTTTGACGTTGCTTGTTAATAATTTTTCCACAAAAATATGTCAAAAATAGCGATATTCAAAAAAAGACACAAAAAAAGTATTATCTTTGCAGTGTATGGAAGAAAAACGCAGGCATATAGTCGCTATCATCAATCCAGTGTCGGGAACAGGCAACAAGGACAAATTACCACGCCTCATCGACACGGTAGTTGACCATGAAATCAATGACGTGAGCATCATCATGAGTGAATATGCCGGCCATGCCCGTGAGATAGCCGCACAAGCGGCCAGCGATGGCGCCGATGTGGTGGTCGCCATCGGGGGCGACGGCACCGTCAACGAGGTGGGCAGCGCATTGTGTGGCACCCAAACGGCGATGGCCATCGTGCCCAGCGGATCGGGAAACGGTCTGGCGCGCCATCTGCGCATATCCATGAATGCCAGCCGCGCACTTCAGGTGCTTAACAATGGCGTGGTTGGGCGCTTCGACTACTGTACAGTCAACGACAGGCCCTACTTCTGCACCTGTGGAATGGGCTTTGATGCAACAGTCAGCCACAAATTCGCTAACGAGGGCACCCGAGGCTTCATCACTTACATCAAGACGGCCCTTTCGGAGTATCTCAAGTACAAACCCGAGGAGTACACGATTGACATCGATGGTGAGACGATGCAGGAAAAGGCCTTTGTCATCGCTTGCTGCAATGCGGCACAGTATGGCAACAACGCCTATATCGCCCCGCGTGCCACCATGCAGGACGGCTTGCTTGACGTGACGGTGATGCACCCCTTCAACATCGTCCAGAGCCCGCTTGTCGGTGCACGTCTGTTCCTGCGTCAGTTGGGTCACGATCACCACGTGAGCATCTACCGCGGCAAGAGGGTGGTTATCGAACGTAAACAAGAAGGAATCCTTCACATCGACGGTGATCCTGTCATCATGCCAGCGCGCCTCGTTATCGAAAATGTGGCAGCCGGCATCAGCATTCTTGTGCCTCCGTCATTACCCGACGATGTTTAGCACAGGCATAACCAAACAACGAAAACAAAGGAACCAAAAACTAATATACTTACAATGAGTTACCTGAAATTTGATAAAAACCTGATGATCAACTTGGAGCAGTCGCTCCCCAAGGAGATGCTTCGCACCAACCAGTCAGGAGCCTATCACTGCACAACCATTGTGGGCTGCAACACCCGCAAGCAGCACGGCCTGTTGGTCATCCCAGTTCCCGAACTCGACGATAACAACCATGTTTTGTTGTCATCGCTCGACGAGACTGTCATTCAGCATGGGGCGCCGTTCAATTTGGGACTGCACCGCTACAAAGGCGACACCTACAGCCCCAACGGTCACAAGTACATCCGCGAGTATGACTGCGAACGCGTGCCCACCACCACCTACCGCGTGGGAGGCGTCATTCTCAAGAAGGAAAAGATTTTCATCACTCACGAGAACCGCATCCTCATCCGCTACACCCTGGTGGACGCTCACTCAGCAACCACGCTGCAGTTCAGACCCTTCCTCGCCTTCCGCAACGCCAACGACCTGTGTGTCGAGAACGCTGTCGCCAGCCGCGAGTACCAGGAAGTGGCTAACGGCATCGCCACCTGCATGTACAACGGATATCCCACCCTGTACATGCAGATGAACCACAAACCCCGCTTCGTGTTTGACCCGCACTGGTACAAGAATATCGAGTACATCAAGGACCAGGAGCGCGGCATTCCCTACAGCGAGGACCTGTATGTTCCCGGTTACTTCGAGGTGGAAATCAAGAAGGGCGAACCGCTAATCTTCTCGGCTGGCGTCGAGGAGGTGAACACCCGCACGCTCACCAAGATGTATGAGGACGAAATCAAGCCGCGCACGCCGCGCACAAGTTTTTATAACTGCATGAAGAACAGCGCCAAGCAGTTCTACATCACCAACAAGGAAGGACACTATCTGCTGGCCGGATATCCCTGGTTCAAGATTCGCGCCCGCGACGAGTTCATCGCGCTGCCGGGCTGCACACTGTCGGTTCACCACCGCCAGGACTTTGAACTGATCATGGACACCGCTCAACGAGCCCTCTATGACTGGATGCGCGACGGCACGCTCGACAAGCATCTCGACGGCCTGGAGCTGCCCGACATTCCCTTGTGGGCCATCTGGGCTGTACAGCGCTATGCCCATGACCTGAACGCCGAGGCCGCCCGCGAGCGCTACGGCCAGTTGGTCAAGGACTTGATCAACTTCATTGCCGACGGTCACCATCCCAACCTCAAGCTCGAGGACAACGGTCTGATCACCACCGACGGCACCAAGCGTCCTGTCTCGTGGATGAACAGCACCCACCCCGACGGCACACCGCTCATTCCGCGAACGGGCTATCTCGTCGAGTTCAACGCCTTGTGGTACAACGCCCTCAGGTTTGCTGTGGAAGAGCTCTTCGGTGCTGTTGAAGAGGAGAAGGACTTTGTGGCCCGCTGCAACGAGATTGCCGACAAGTGCAAACCCGCCTTCATCGAGACGTTCATGACCGATTACGGTTACCTTTACGACTATGTCAACGGCAGCTACACCGACCTGAGCGTGCGTCCCAACATGATCATCGCCGCAGCAACCGACTACAGCCCGCTGGACCGTCGCCAACGCAAGCGCGTACTCGACATCACCACCCGCGAGCTGCTCACGCCCAAAGGCCTGCGCACCCTGAGCCCTAACAGCTACGGTTACATACCCTGGTATCTGGGTTCTCCCGAGGAACGGCAGACCGCCTACTATGCCGGCAGCGCCCGTCCCTGGCTCATGGACTTCTACAGCAAGGCCTACATCCGCGTCTTCGGCCTGAACAGCATCTCCTTCATCGAGAGGATGATGATCGGCTTTGAAGACGAGATGAAGGAAGGCTGCATCGGCTCGCTGAGCGAGCTCTACGACGGCAACCCGCCTTTCATCGGACGTGGTGCCGTGAGCTTTGCGCCCAACGTGGGAGGCATCCTGCGTGTATTGCGCACTTTCAAGAACCTGCACATCATCGACGAATAAACTACAAGAGATATGAAAGCATTAATGTTTGGCTGGGAGTTCCCTCCCCACATCTTGGGAGGACTGGGAACAGCGAGTTACGGACTCACCAAGGGCATGTGGGAAAACGGTGACATGGACATCACCTTCGTCATCCCCAAGCCCTGGGGAGATGAGCCCAATGATTTTGCTAACATCATCGGCGCCAACAGTACGCCAATAGCATGGCGTGACGTGAACTGGGATTATGTGCAGACACGCATCGGCAATGTGATGGATCCGCAGATGTACTTCAACCTGCGCGACCACATCTACGGCGACTTCAACTACATGAGCACCAATGATCTGGGCTGCATCGAGTTCTCGGGACGCTATCCTGAGAACCTGCTCGAGGAAATCAACAATTACAGCATCGTGGCTGGTGTGATTGCACGCACGGTGGACTGTGACATCATCCACAGCCACGACTGGCTCACCTATCCTGCCGGCATCCATGCCAAGCAGGTGACGGGCAAACCGCTGGTCATCCACGTCCACGCTACCGACTTTGACCGTTCGCGAGGCAATGTCAACCCCACGGTGTTCAGCATCGAGAAAGATGGCATGAACAACGCCGACCACATCATCACGGTGAGCAACCTCACACGCCGCACCGTCATCGAGAAATACGGCATCAGCCCTGACAAGGTGACCACCGTGCACAACGCCGTGGAACCCCTCAACGAGGAGCTGCTCAACCTGCCCATTCCGCCGGGCAAGCAGAACAAGGTCGTCACCTTCCTGGGACGCATCACCATGCAGAAAGGGCCCGAATACTTTGTCGAGGCCGCCGCACAGGTGCTGCACAAGGTGAATGACGTGCAGTTCGTCATGGCTGGCAGCGGCGACATGATGGACAAGATGATACGTCTTGCCGCCAAGCGCGATATTGCCGACCGTTTCCATTTCACCGGCTTCCTCAAGGGCAAGCAGGTCTATGAAATGTTAAAGGCCAGCGACGTGTACATCATGCCGTCGGTGAGTGAACCCTTCGGCATCTCACCGCTGGAAGCCATGCAGATGGGTGTGCCATCGATCATCAGCAAGCAGAGTGGCTGTGCCGAGATTCTGGACAACGTCATCAAGATCGACTACTGGGACACCAATGCCATGGCCGATGCCATCTACAGCATCATCAAGTATCCCGCGATGTACAACGAGTTGCGCAATCAGGGACTCGCCGAGGTCAACCAAATCACCTGGGACAAGGCCGGAGCCAAGGTCATCAACATCTATCGCAACCTCATCAACCGTTAGCCCTTAGGTCAAGACTTAGAACTAGAGACTAACAACAAAAAACTAAGAACTAAGAACTAAAAACTAACAACTAAGATATATGAAAGCGATTTGTTTTTATTTCCAGATTCATCAGCCGTTCCGCCTGAAACACTACCGTTTCTTTGACATCGGTAACGACCACTACTATTATGATGATTTTGCCGACGATGACATCATCACGCGCATCGCACAGCGGTCTTATCTGCCCGCTAACCAGATGCTGCTTGACATGATCAAGGAAAACGGCAAGAAGTTCAAGGTGGCCTTCTCCATCAGCGGCACCGCACTCGAGCAGTTGGAACAGTATGTGCCCGAGTTCATCGACTCGATGAAGGAGCTTGCCGCTACCGGCTGCGTTGAGTTCCTGAGCGAAACCTACGCCCACAGTCTGTCATCGCTCTATGACCCCGAGGAATTTGTCGCTCAGGTCAAGGCCCACGACCAAAAAATCCACCAGCTTTTCGGACAAAAGCCCAAGGTGTTCCGCAACACCGAGCTTATCTATGACGATGACGTGGCTGCGATGGTCCAGGCCATGGGCTTCAAGGCAGCCATCACTGCCGATGCCAAGCACGTGCTGGGCTGGCGCTCGCCCAACTTCCTCTATAACAGCGCATCGGCGCCCAAGCTCAAACTGATGCTGAAGAACAGCAAGCTGAGCGACGACATCTCCTTCCGTTTCAGCAATCCCGAGTGGGCTTCCTATCCCCTCACCGCCGACAAGTACATCCACTGGATCAACGAGTTGCCCCAAGAGGAGCAACTGGTGAACCTGTTCATGAACTATGACGCCTTTGGCGAGTTGCAACCGCGCGAGAGCGGCATCTTCGAGTTCATGAAGGCTCTGCCCCGCTTCGCTGCCGAGTGCGACATCCAGTTCTGGACGCCCAGCGAGGTGGTTTCCAAGTTCAAACCCGTCGCCGAGCTCGCAGTGCCCTACCCCATGTCATGGACCGACGAGGCCCGTGACACCAGCGCATGGTTGGGCAATACCCTGCAGCAGGAGGCCGTCAGGAAGCTGTACTCCATCGGTGAGCGCGTGCGCCTGTGCACCGACCGCCGCATCAAGCAGGACTGGAACTATCTGCAGGCCAGCGACCACTTCTTCTACATGTCCACCAAGCACAACGACGACGGCTCGGTACACAGCCACTACAGCCCCTATGACTCGCCCTACACGGCGTTCACCAACTACATGAACGTCCTCAGTGACTTCATGACGCGTGTCGAGGAGCAGTACCCCGCCAGCATCGACAACGAGGAGCTGAACTCGCTCTTGTTGACCATCCGCAACCAGGAGCAGGAAATCGAGAAGCTGCACCGCGAAGTCGAGATGATGCGCAATAACATCGTCAAAGACACCACCGGCGACTTCCCGGTAGATGAGGAACCCGTCAAGGAGCCCGAGTCCGAACCCGTCAAAGAGGAAAAACCGGCTGCCAAGAAGCCAGCCGCTAAAAAGCCGGCGGCTAAAAAGCCCGCGGCCAAGAAGCCTGCTGAAAAAAAGCCCGCTGCAAAAAAAGCTGCAGCCAAGAAGGCTAAATAGCGCAACCCGCTAATTGACAATGATCAAAAGTGGCCACGACGATATGATTCGATCGTGGCCATTTTTATTGTCTTTAAAAACAATAGCCAAAAAGCATTGAGATTTAAACGATAATCACTATTCTTGAAGGTGATGTACCCGTCAACACCGCAACCGACGTCAACGGCGATGGTGAAGTGAACATTACCGACGTGACAGCCCTGGTCGATGGCTTGCTGGACAACTAAGTACATGAACAAGGGATAATCCACAAAAAGCAGAGGCGCAACGGTAATTTGCGTCTCTGCTTTTATGCTATTTGAGCATGCCCTAACCAGCCATGGCGTAGCAACAGTGACAATATGTAACCTGCCTCCAGCAAAACAACCACGGGCCATCGGCGAGACATAAGACTCAAACCATGACACATCAGCATGATTTTATTACATTTGTCTATGCAATTCTTGCAAAATGTAACAAAAAACGAGCATTATGAGCGTCCTGAATAAAAAATACATTTTTTAAGGCCAATAATGCTATCTTTTGGGCAAAATTCATTATCTTTGCACCGCAAAAAGTGAAATTCATAATAATTGCAATTATATTCAATAGAAAAATTTAGTAAATGAAAGCGATTTACACTTTTGGTAACGGCCAGGCAGAGGGTCGTGCCGACATGAAAGATTTACTGGGTGGCAAGGGCGCTAACCTTGCCGAGATGAACTTGATTGGTGTTCCTGTTCCCCCGGGTTTCACCATCACTACCGAGATTTGCACCCTCTATAACCAGAAGGGTCGCGAAGCTGTCGTTGAGATGATCAAGGACGATGTGATGAAGTCTGTAGCACACATCGAGAAACTGACCGGTAACAAGTTCAATGATCCCAGCAATCCCCAGCTGGTATCTGTTCGTTCGGGTGCTCCCGTGTCAATGCCTGGTATGATGGACACCGTCCTCAACCTGGGTATCAACGACGCAGTTGCCGAGACGCTGGCACAGAAGTCGGGCAATCCCCGCTTCGCTTGGGACAGCTACCGCCGCTTTGTACAGATGTACGGTGACGTTGTGCTGGGCATGAAGCCCACCAACAAGACCGACATCGACCCCTTCGAGGCCATTATCGAGGAGTTGAAAGAGAAGAAGGGCGTGAAGTTTGACACCGAGCTTGACGTCGAGGACCTCAAGGAACTCGTGAAGCGCTTCAAGGCCGCCGTTAAGGAGAATACCGGCAAGGACTTCCCCACCGATGCCTATGATCAGCTGTGGGGTGCCATCTACGCTGTGTTTGACAGCTGGAATAACGACCGCGCTATCCTGTACCGCCGCATGAACCAGATCCCCGAGGAGTATGGTACGGCAGTTAACGTACAGGCCATGGTTTATGGCAATATGGGTAACAACAGTGCAACCGGTGTTTGCTTCTCACGTGACGCCGGCACTGGTGAGAACCTGTTCAACGGTGAGTACCTGATCAACGCTCAGGGCGAGGATGTTGTGGCTGGTGTACGCACCCCGCAACAGATCATGACCGAGGGCAGCCGCCGTTGGGCCAAGCTGCAGGGTATCAGCGAGGAAGAGCGCGCTGCCAAGTATCCCTCTCTCGAGGAGTCGATGCCCGAGTGCGCCAAGCAGCTCGTTGACATCCAGCAGAAGCTCGAAGAGCACTACCACGACATGCAGGATATGGAGTTCACCATCCAGGACGGTAAGCTCTGGTTGCTCCAGACCCGTAATGGTAAGCGCACCGGCGCCGCTATGGTGAAGATCGCCATGGACCTGCTGCGCGAGGGCGCTATCGACGAGAAGACCGTCATCAAGCGCATGGAGCCCGGCAAGCTCGACGAGCTGCTGCACCCCGTGTTTGACAAGGCTGCCGTCAAGACCGCTAAGGTCATGGCAAAGGGTCTGCCCGCCAGCCCCGGTGCCGCAACCGGTCAAATCGTGTTCTTTGCCGATGACGCCGAGGAATGGGCATCACGCAAGAAGAAAGTCATCATGGTGCGTCTGGAGACCTCTCCCGAGGACCTGCGCGGCATGAGCGTCGCTCAGGGTATCCTCACCGCCCGTGGCGGTATGACCTCACACGCAGCCGTTGTTGCCCGCGGTATGGGTAAGTGCTGCGTTTCGGGTGCCGGCGAGATCAAGGTGGACTACAAGGCCCGCACCGTCGAGATGGGTGGCAAGACCTACAACGAGGGTGACTGGATTTCGATTAACGGTAGCACCGGTGAGGTTTATGATGGCCTCGTAGCTACTGTTGACGCCGACCTGAGCGGTGACTTTGCAGCCGTGATGAACCTGGCTGAGAAGTACAGCAAGATGGACGTTTACACCAACGCCGACTCGCCCCGCGACGCTAGCGTAGCCCGCAAGTTGGGTGCCCACGGTATCGGCCTGTGCCGCACCGAGCACATGTTCTTTGAGGGTGACCGCATCAAGGCCATGCGCGAGATGATTATCGCTCCCGATGAGAGTTCACGCCGTGTTGCTTTGGCCAAGCTGCTCCCGCTGCAGCGTGGCGACTTCGAGGGCATCTTCGAGGCCATGGACGGCTATGAAGTAACCATCCGCCTGCTCGATCCTCCCTTGCATGAGTTCGTACCCCACCAGCTCGAGACCATGCGTGAGCTCGCCGAAGAGACGGGCCGCACCCTCGACGAGGTGAAGCTCGTTTGCGACGGTCTGGAAGAGTTCAACCCCATGCTGGGTCACCGTGGTTGCCGTCTGGGTAACACCTATCCCGAGATCACCGAGATGCAGGCTCGCGCCATCATCGAGGCAGCCCTCAACGTGAAGGCTAAGGGCATCGACGTTCATCCCAAGATCATGGTTCCCTTGATTGGTGTGAAGAACGAGATCCAAATGCAGGCCGACATCATCAACCGCGTCGCTCAAGAGGTATTTGCCGAGCGCGGTGAGACCGTTGCCTACAAGGTAGGTACCATGATTGAGATTCCGCGTGCAGCCCTCGTTGCCGACCAGATCGCACAGGTGGTTGACTTCTTCTCATTCGGTACCAACGACTTGACCCAGATGACCTTCGGTTACTCGCGTGATGACGCTGGCAAGTTCCTCGCCATCTACAAGAACCTGGGCATCTTGAAGGTTGACCCGTTCGAGGTTCTCGATCAGGAAGGTGTTGGCCAGCTCGTTGAGATGGCTTGCCGCAAGGGTCGTGCCACCAAGCCCGAGCTCAACCTCGGTATCTGCGGTGAGCACGGTGGTGAGCCCTCAAGCGTTAAGTTCTGCGCTAGACTGGGTATGAACTACGTTTCCTGCTCGCCCTACCGCGTGCCCATCGCACGCCTCGCCGCCGCACAGGCAGCCGTTGAGGCCGAGTAAGTGTAACATCGACATTATTTGCAAAGGGACCAGTCCAGTTTGGGCAGGTCCCTTTCTTATGCCTGTAAGAGGACTACTGACGATTTTACGGCGAAAAACGTCGCACAATATGCGTTATTTTTGCGAGTTTATTTGGCGGTTCGAAATTATCACCGTATTTTTGCCGCAAAATCTGCGACGTTATTACTGATTATTTGTCGCACTAAGTACGGATGCGTTATGTATATACACGAAAGAGACAATTGGACAAACTTCAGATGGGACACTTCGCAGGTGTCACTCCTTCAAGAGCAAGTATTCCGCAAACAAGGTCTGCTTTACGGCAGGTTGAGTTCGCTGGGCTTTGACAGCAAACTGCGTGCCATGGCAGAAAACCTGACTTATGACGTGGTGTACTCTTCGGAGATTGAAGGCATACGGCTGAACGTGGATGAGGTTCGTTCTTCCATTGCCAAAAAGCTTGGAATTGAGAACGTGAAATATACTGCGCCTTCACACTATATCGATTCTGTTGTGGGTGTAATGCTCGAAGCGGTCCAGCACTATGATATGCCTCTTAGCAAAGAGAAACTATGCGCCTGGCAGGCCGCCTTTTTCCCATCAGGCTATAGCGAAGGTAGTCAGATAGAAATTGGCAAATACCGTACAAACGAGGAGCATATTGTGAGCGGAATGTTTGGACACGAGAAAATTCACTATATTGCTCCATCTCCAGACCGTGTAGAAGAGGAAATGCAAAAGTTCCTCGCTTGGTTTGACGGAGAAGAACCTGTTAGTAGTGTCATTCGGTCGGCTATCGCCCATTTCTGGTTTGTGAGCATTCATCCTTTTGAGGATGGCAATGGGAGATTAGCCCGCATAATTTCAGATATGTTGCTGGCTCGGGGAGAGAAGAGTGAGTTCCGTTTCTACAATGTCTCATCCCAGATTAACAAAGACAAAAAACACTACTACGGGATTCTTGAACGAATGCAGCATGGCGATGGTGACATTACAGAGTGGTTAGTATGGTATATGCAGAAACTGGTGGAGGCTCTCGACGAAGCAGACACTATCGTTACCACAATCTTGAACAAGAGTTTCTTCTGGCAGAAGGCATCGTCTGTTCCAATGACCAAGCGACAAACTCAGATGCTCAACCTCTTCCTTGATGGCTATGAGGCAAAAATCACGTCAAAGACATGGGCAACATTGGCAAAGTGCTCGAAGGACACAGCGATACGTGACATAAAGGACCTCGTGGACAAGAACATCCTGATAGAGGACATTCCAGGAGCAAAACGCCCGAGTTACTCCATTGTTTATGATTCAGAGAACTTGACGCAATTCTTCACAGAGGTAAGCATCACTGAGGAGAATGGCATTCCATATCTCAATGCTCTGTTCAATGGCAAGAAGCCGATATGCGAAAGAGTTCTAAAGCTAGATGCCGAACGATACCAGAAAGGCGACTTGCCATTGTCCAGTCTGCTTAGTAAATACTGCTCATATCTAACTGCAAACAATAGGATATAGCAAAATAAACAGAATAATCGGTATTTAGTGTTCCCTTCATTTCCCCTTGTACAGGCTGCCGTTGGAGTTAACAGAATAGGAAAGCGGTGGAGCGTGATGTTCCACCGCTTTCTTTTCTTTTGTTTTGGCGTTAATTACTACTTCGTCACCTCGGCCAGCTTGTTGGCCAGGTCGTCACCCGTCAGGCCACGCGACAGGATGGTTCCGTCGGGGCCAAAGACGATGATGTGGGGAATGCCCTTAATACCGTAAAGGTCGGTGGGCTCAGTCAGCTTTTGGGTGCCGACAATAACGGGCCAAGTGATCTTGAGTTCCTCGATGGCTTTGCGGGTGTCATCGGGATTGTCCCATACAGCAACACCCAACACATCAAACTTATCGCCGTACTTGGCTTTGAGCGCCTGCAGCTTGGGAATCTCGGCGCGGCAGGGAGGACACCAGCTGGCCCAGAAGTCAACGACAACGACCTTGCCCTTGCCCACATAGTCTGACAACTTCTGTACCGCACCATCCTCGGCCTTCACCTCAAAGTCGGTGAACTTCTGACCCTCGGCAGTGACAGTGAGCTGTCGGGCGGCGTTCTTGGCTTTCTCGATGCGCTTCAGTTGGGCATACCCGGCGGGAGCATCTTTCAGCAACGCATCAATTTCAGCCTCGCTGAAATCATTATACATCAGGTAGTTGCAGAAAGCCCACGGGCCGATAGCATTGTCCTTGTTATCCTGATAGAACTTTAACAGCCCCTCGGCATAGCGGGCATCGCTCTCGGCCTCGGTAACTGTCGTGTCATCGGCTATCTTCTGCATCTCTTTGCTCCAGGCAGCCATCTTGTCGTTGAGCGGACTGATGGCGGTACCGGCAGCGATGTCAAGCTTCACTTCGCCTGGCTCAACAATAAAACCATAAGGGTTGCCGCCAGCATACAGACGCGCGAAAAAGCCCTTGTCAACCGGGCCCTCGAAAACACAGGTCTGATTCTCGACCGTTGCAGTAGCGATCGTGTCGCCCGTGTCATAATTGGTCAGGAAAACAGTCTCGCCATTGACACTGTCATCAGGAAAAGTGACAGTCACCTTGTAGCCCTTGGTGCACGATACGAGCAACAACAAGGCAGTAAAAATAAAAGCAAACTTCTTCATATTATTCTCGTCTTTTAGTTATTGGTTGTCTAGAAAATCTAAATGCTCCAGATTATCTAGAGGGGAATTATCTCAATCCTTGATCGCCTTGTAGATGAGCGACTGGATGTGGCTACGGGCGCTGATGCGGCCAAAGTTCGGGTTATTGCGCGTGGGACTCACACGGTTGCTCAAGAAGATGTAGAACATGTCATTCTTGGGATCGACCCAGAAGCAAGTGCCCGTGAAGCCCGTGTGGCCGAAGGTCTCGGGGGTAGCCTCGGCACAGGTGTTGCTGGCGTCGGGATTACCCACAACGGGCTTGTCAAAGCCCAAGCCACGGTGGCTGTTGGGACTCTTCTGTGTCATGAACGTCTCGACCGTCGATGCCTTCAACAGGCGCACGCCGCCGTAGGTGCCTCCGTTCAGCCACATCTGGAACAGCTTGGCCAGGTCATTAGCGTTACTGAACAAGCCCGCGTTGCCCTGCACGCCGCCCGAGAAGGCGGCCAACTCGTCATGGACGTAGCCATGGATGTGCTGGCGGCGCAGGAAGGTATCCTTCTCGGTAAAGGCAATCTCGTCACGCGAGAACTTGGTGAGCGGACGGTACATCGTGTGATAGGCTCCCAGCGGAGCAAAGATGTAGTTGTTCACATAGTAGTTGAGCGGCGAGTGCGTCATTCGCTGCACAGCGTCTGCCAACAGGGAGAAGTTGCAGCAGCTGTACAGATATTTCTTCTTGCCCAGTTTAGCGTGGTACATGCGGTTCATGATGGAGTCATAGGTCACCCTGCCACCCCAGATGCCGTCGGCTATGGCAATGTTGAACTTATCAGTCTTATGCGTCGAGAGGATGTCTGTCCTCAGTTTCGCGTCTTTATGTCCCCAAGCGCCGTTCATCACCTTAATCGTATGGGTTGCGTCCTCGGCACCGGCGATGAGCATTCCGCTGTAGGTATTGGGATCCATCATCATCTTCCACATGTCGAGCGATGCGGGCATACCCGTCTCGTGATAAAGCAGGTCACGGAAGGTGATGTCCTCCTTGTCACCGTCACGCAGGCCGGGGATGTATTCACTGGCCTTGTCGTCGAGGCGGAATTTGCCTTCGTCAAAAGCTTTCATCACGCCGCTGATGGTACCGGTAGCCTTGGACACCGATGCGAGACCAAAGAGCGTATTGTCATCGACCTTGACCGTGCTGCTGTAGTCGATGGTGCCAAACGAGCCTTTATACACAACCTTTCCATGGCGTGCCACAATCACCTGGCAGCCGGGGAAAGCATGTTGCTGCACACCCAATCGGCACACCGAGTCGATCTGAGCCGTCAGACGGTTGTCCAAACCCACCTCGGCAGGAATGGAGTAGCCCAGACGGGTGGCGGCATAGTGGATGCCATGGCCAGCCTCATAACGCGTTTTCTTACCTTCGAAGGTAAGTGAGACGGGCAGGTTGCCACCGGCAGCATTGCCGCCAAAGATGGTCTGTGCGGCATAATCCTCGGCTAGGTCATTATTCTGGTAGGTCAACACAACGGCCTTGACATGCTTGTTGGTGATGGCCTTGCCATAGTTCTTGATTTCATACGGTTTGCAGGTCAACACGACAACGACATTCTTGCATTTCTTGACCACGGCATCCAGGGCCGTGCGGTTATTGGCGTTGTCCTCACCCACCTCTACAATGATGGTGTTGAAGTGGCCGTCATGCAACTGCTCGGCAAGAGCTGAGACCGATCCAGCCTTGTCAAGGTCAAAGCGCTTAACCTGGGCGTAATCGGCACAACGCCTGGTAAACTTAGAGGCCGTCCCTTTTTCGTTACCTATAGTGGCGACAGCGATGTGGCGGCTCTGCAGGTTGTGAATGGGCAGGATGTTATCGTTATTCTTAATGACCGTGATGCTGCCGGCGGTGAGTTGGCGCTTGAGCACGCTGGCCTGTGGCGAATTGACCTCATTGACCAGATTGGCTGTGCTCACCTGTTGAGGACCGGTCAAGCCCAACGCATACTTGTAACGCAGGATTTTCTTGCAGCGCTCGTCAATGATTTGCTGGCTGATAGTGCCATCGCTGACGGCACGCTGAACGGCAGCAATCTCGGCGTCCACATTCTCGGGCATGAGCAACACATCGTTGCCCGCCAGCAGCGCGTTGACACAGGCCGATCCCTTGAGCATCTGGGTAGCGCCCTTCATATTCAGGGCATCGGTGAAGACGAGTCCTTCGAATCCCATATCCTCGCGCAAGAGGGAGGCCACGCAGTCACTTGACAAACTAGTGGGGGCCTTGCCGCCCTCAATGGCCGGCACAAGCAGGTGAGCCGTGAGAATGCCGCTCAAACCCGCGTTGATGAACTTGCGGAAGGGGACCAACTCGCAGGTGTTGATCTCCTGCAACGTCTTGTTGATCACGGGCAACGTCTTGTGGGAATCCTCACTCGACGAGCCGTGTCCGGGGAAGTGCTTGCCCACAGCCATCACACCGCCATCCTCCAGACCGCGCGCAAAGGCAATGGCATGGCGGGCCACCAATTCGGGGCTCTCGCCGAAGGAGCGGTCGCCAATCACCGGATTCAACGGATTGTCGTTCACATCAAGTACTGGAGCGAAATTCACCTGAATGCCCATGCGACGGCACTGACGGGCCACTTCGCGCCCATAGTTATAAAGCAGCATGTCATCATCCAATGCTCCCAAAATGAGGTTGCGCTGGAAATTGGGCACCTCTTTAAGCCTCATGCCCAGACCCCACTCACCATCGATGGTAATCATCAACGGAACGACAGCAAGCGACTGTGCCAGATTAGTCACGGCGGCCTGATCGGCTATCGTGCTGTTCTCATAGATGAGGCCACCCACCAGATTACGGGTGACGAGGTTGCGCACCAGCTCACGGGTAGCATCGTTGCCCGATGGTGTCACCGCAGCAACAATGAGTTGCCCGATACGCCCTTCCTGGGTCAATGTATTGAACACACTGTCCACCCAATTGTTCATGGCCACTTGGTCCACCTGGTTGAACAAATTGGGCAATTTGGCTGTTTCTCGCGCCGCGGCACCCAGCGTGAGCGCCACAGCAACTGTCAGCAACAGGAATCGTTTGAATTTGGTCATTATCTCTTCTTTGCTTTTTAAACCTAAAACTAAAACCTAAAGCCTAAGACCTATTTCCTCTTAATCCTCACCTCGTTCTTGGCGTCAATTTTCTTGCCTTTGGCCTCCAATTGCTTGACGTAGCTAAGAATGTGGTTGCCATACTTCTGAGTATCGACAAAGAGGCGTTTGCAGCGGGTCAGGGGCACCATGTAGTCACCGCCATTGGCCAGATAGTCGATGGTGGCGATGATATAGTTCTTCTTAGGATCAATCTTCTTGCCACTAATTGTCGCACTGGTGAGCTCGCCCTTGCTGTTATATGTGGCCTTAAGTTCCTTGCTCACGGCATCTCCGCCACGGCCGCACATCAGTTTCAGACTTTCGATCAGCTCGTTGCCTGGCACTTCCAGCACGACAAACCGATTGTCAAACGGGAACATCGACCCGATGACGCCCTCGGTAACGGTGCCCTCGGGCATATCAGTGCGGATGCCGCCCTTGTTCATGATGGCGCCGTCGATCTGCTTGATTCCAGAGAGTTCCTTGATGATATCCATCGCTGCGTCGCTCACCCAGTTCTGGAGAGCGGGACTCGAGTTTTTCATGAAACGGGCACTGGTAGCCACAGGGTTGTTCATGATGCTGTCAACGCCTTGACGGTACTTATCCAGCCAGTTGTTCATGGCCGTATAACGGCTGGCAGCCTCGTCCCAAGTCTGGTCCACGGGGATGTGGTTATACACGATGTCGCCCGTCTCCAGGTCCAGGTCGTAGGTTGCCACCAGTTTACCGCTCTTGCCGTTCTGCCCGATGGGAATCATCTTGCCGTCGGCATTGGCGACACGGTCCCTGCCGCCTCCAGGCGTGATGGTCGTGTGGGAATGGGAACTGATGACCATGTCAATGTCATGGCTCTGCGCGATGATGAGCGAGTCGTTAGGCTCGGTGGGCTCATAGCTGCTGTAGCCGATGTGAGACACCATGACAGCATAGTCCACTCCCTGAATCTGCTTGAGATAACGGGCTGTGGCATCGGCCACACCTGGAGCATAACGGTAGCCCAGGTTCTTGCAGTTCATGTCGGCAATCAGGCCCGTCGGGTTGACGTTGATGCCAAAGAAGGCCACCCGTTTGTCCCCCACCGCCTTGATCCAGTAAGGCTGGAACAGGCCGTTGAGCGGCGTGGCGCTGAAGTCGTAGTTTGAGCTCACTTTCACAGCATCGACGTTGCGGTAATGATTGGCCAATTCCTCCATGCCGTTGTCAAACTCGTGGTTGCCCAGGATGATCATGTCATATCCCAGCGTGTCCATCAGGGCATATTCCACTTCACCGCGGTAAAGTGAGAAAAACAAGGTGCCTTGAACAGCATCACCGGCATGGATAAGAACCGTATTGGGGTTGGTGGCACGCAACTGGTCGTAAATGGCCCTACGGCGGGCAACACCACCCTTGCCATCGCTGGCAGGATCAATCTGGCTGTGTGTGTCATTAACTGCGATAATCATCAGATGCTCGGCACGCAGGGCAGGGAAAGCCATCAACGCGCATAGGCACAAAAGCATGAAACTGCGGAATTTTGCCATAGTGTTTTTAAGTTTTAAGTCATTATTCTATTAATCCACAAAATTACAACAAAGTTTTCATTTCTTGGAACGGGAACCCGTTTTTTCCATTTTTTCTGCACGAAATGATAACTGGTACAAAAAAAGCAGTATCTTTGCCGATTGTAATTGTAAACGAACCACATTTTATTTTATATTAATGGACAACAATACTAAAAGAATATTGGATAATGACACCAACGGGTTGTTGACCTATGAGTACATTGCCAACAACATGGGCAACATCGATGATGACATGTCAACCCTGGTGGACAACATGATTCTCAAGGACCGCACGGGGCAGTTCGTCGTGAGCACGGCACGCTACCTCAACGCCATCGACCCTGAGAAGTATGCCGTCAGCATCGACCTGCTGGTCAAGGCTGCCATCGCCAAGGACCGCGACCACGTCTATCTATCCTATTTGGCCTCCTCGCTCTGGGGTGCCGACTACAAGGAGCATGCTGCCGAACTGAGCGCTAAGGACGACAACTTCCGCCGCATTTACAAGCGCCTTTATCCCGTCGGGATTTGATTCAAATCACCCCGCGATCAGGAGTTGAATGCCTTACCTTAATAAGGAGGCTTTCACTCTCCTGCGACATGGGATAATGGCCACTGATTGAGCATCAAATTGTAATCATTTTATAATCAAATGAAAAAAAATCTGTTTTTATTAATCGCATTGGCCGCGTTCACCCTCATGTCTTGCTCGGCAAGCAATTCTCAGGGTAATGCTGGCGCAAACGCTAAAGGCAAAAACGACAACGGGATGACCAAAGTTAAACTCGAGACAACGTTGGGAGACATCGTTGTCGAGCTCTACAACGAGACCCCTCAACACCGTGACAACTTCATCAAGCTGGTGAAGTCGGGCTACTACGACGGTGTGCTGTTCCACCGCGTGATCAAGGACTTCATGATCCAGACCGGTGACGGCAATTCCAAGACCGCCGGCCCCGAGACCACCCTGGGCGACGGCGATCCCGGCTACACCATCGAGGCCGAGTTTGTCTATCCCAAGTACTTCCACAAACGTGGCGCGCTGGCCGCAGCACGCACCGGCGACCAGGTGAACCCTGAGCGCCGCAGCAGTGGCAGCCAGTTCTACATCGTCACTGGCAAGATCTACAGCAGCGACGACCTGAACATGATGACCAAGCGAATGGCCGACATGAAGAAGCAGGATATCTTCCGCCGTCTTATCACTGAAAACAGCGATAAAATCAAACAGTTACAGGAGGCACAAGACAACGCTGGCATACAGGAACTTCAAAACGAGCTCATCCGCCAAACCGAGGCCGAGGCAGCTAACACGGTTACCACCATGACCGACGAGCAGATCAACGCCTACACCAGTGTGGGTGGCACTCCCCACCTCGACGGCCAGTACACCGTCTTTGGCGAGGTCGTTTCGGGCATGGACGTGGTGGACAAGATCCAGAATACCACAACGGGCCGTATGGACCGTCCCACCGTTGACATCAAAATCGTCAAGGCCACCATCCTGTAAGGCTAGGCATCAACGCATCATCTTTTACATGGGGTTTATGAGTCCAACAGGACTTATAAACCCCTTTGTTTTAGAAAAAACAGGCGAAAAATTAAAAAAATCCCAAAAATGGCTTTGCGATTGAGAAAATATAACTAAATTTGGGGTTTGGAATTTAACCCCAAGAGTCCCTCGGGATTCTTGAACAAAAACAATTTATTATGATGGAACCGCGTGAACAATCTGAATCGAAGAACAATCTCGAGAAGGATCAAATCTTGAGCACCGAGGCCCAGAACGAGGCCACGGAAGTTGTGAATGAAGAAGTTAAAGTTGAGGAACCCGTAGCCGAAGCCGTCGAGGAGGCTCCCGCAGCACAAGAAGCTCCCGTTACCGAGGAGAAGCCTGCCGACGAACCGCAAGCCGACGCGCCCAAGCTGGATCTTGCCAGCAAGACCAAGAGCGAGCTCGTGGACATGATGCGCGCTGTGGCTGCCCGTCCCATCGAGGAAGTCAAGGACGAGGTACAGGCCATTAAGGCCGCCTTCTTTGCCCTGCGCCGTGAAGAGGTGGCTCAGGAGAAAGAGGAATTCCTGGCCAATGGCAACGACGAGAGCGCCTTTGTACCCAAGGAGGACGCCGACGAGAACAACCTCAAGGAATTGCTCAACGTGCTCAAGGAACGACGCACCGAATATAATGCCGCACAGGAAGCTAACCGTGAGGCAAACCTCGAAAAGAAACGCCAGATCATCGCTCTCATCAACGAGATTGCCAATGATCCCGACAATATCAACCGCCAGTTCAACCGCGTAAAGCAGCTGCAACAGGACTTCAAGGACGCCGGCGAGGTGCCCGCAACGGCTGACACCGAGATCTGGAAGGAGTTCCAGCGTGCCACCGAGCGTTTCTATGACGTGTTGAAGATGAACAAGGAGCTGCGCGACTATGACTTCAAGAAGAACCTGGAGCTGAAGCAGCAGCTGTGTGAAGAGGCCGAGGAACTGGACGAGGAAACCGACATCGTTGCCGCATTCAGGAAACTGCAGGAGCTTCACAACAACTGGCGTGAGATCGGCCCCGTTGCTAAGGAGTTGCGCGAGGAACTGTGGGCACGCTTCAAGGCCGCTTCCAGCGCCATCAACAAGAAGTATCAGACCTTCTTTGAGGACCGCAAGAGCAAGGAGAAAGAGAATGCCGATGCCAAAACCGAACTGTGCGAGAAGATCGAGCAGATTTCGACCGATAACCTCAAGACCTATGCCCAGTGGGACGAAGTGACCAAGCAGATCATTGCCCTGCAGGAAGACTGGAAGAAACTGGGTTACGCCTCACGCAAGGCCAATGCCACCCTGTTTGCACGCTTCCGCAAGTCTTGTGACGACTTCTTTGCCAAGAAAGCCGAATTCTACAAGTCGATGAAGGAAGAGCTGAGCGCCAACCTGGCCAAGAAGATTGACCTGTGCGAGCGCGCCGAGGCTCTGATGGATTCCACCGACTGGAAAGAAGCCACCGACAAGTTCGTCGAGATGCAGAAGGAATGGAAGACCATCGGTCCCGTTGTGAAGAAATACAGCGACAACGTGTGGAAACGCTTCATCGCTGCATGTGACCATTTCTTTGAGGAGAAGAAAAAACAGAACGTCAACGTTCATGCCGTTGAACATGAGAACCTCAAAGCCAAGAAGGAAGTGATCGCCAACCTGAAGACGGCCATCGAAGAGGCTGCCGAAGATGCGGCACAGACCGTGCGCGACCTCATGGACCGCTGGCAGGAAATCGGACACGTGCCCTTCAAGGAGAAGGACAAAATCTATGCCCAGTACCGCGAACTCGTGGATAAGGCTTTTGACACGCTCAACATGCGTGGCTCTCGTCCCCGTGGCGAGGGTGGCGGCTCTAGAGGTCCGCGCTTGAGCGGCGACCGCAACATGAGCGAGCGTGACCGCCTCGTCCGCACCTACGAACAACGCATGAGCGAGCTCAAGACCTTTGAGAACAACATGGGATTCTTGACTGCCAACACCAAGAGCGGCAACTCGCTGGTTCAGGAAATGGAGCGACGCATTGCCAGACTCAAGGAAGAGATTGCTGAACTGGAGCAAAAAATCAAGGAACTGGACAACGCCTAATCCACCATTCCTGTGGTAACGGCCCATGTCATCAATGAAGCATCAGCATGACGACAAGGGGAGTGACAACGCTCCCCTGTTGTTTGCTGGGCAAACTACCGTCACTCTGACCTGAATACCGACCACTACCCAATGAAGAGCAAAGGCAGATATGGCCAATTCGTCAGGTGGATTTTCAGCATCATCGACTTGCTGATCGTCAACCTGGTATTCCTGGCGTCGAAACGCTGGGGATTCGGCTCGTTGCCCGCCGACAACGAAATGTATTCCAGGCCCGTGTGGCTGGTGCTGAACGTGGCGATGGTCGTGGGACTGTATTTCTACAGCAACGTGCACGAGCGCCGCGTCTTCTATGCCGATAAAGTGGTCGGTCAGGCGTTTAAACTTGTGCTCACCCACGCCGGCATCTTTGTCACGCTCACCTCGTTCCTGGGGCTGGTCAATGCCCCATGGCAACGCATGTTGTGGTTCTATGTCGTCTTTTTCATCGTCCTGTCGGCCTGGTGGGTCATCTCACGACAGGTGGTGAAGCAGTACCGCAACAAGGGCTTTAACTTCAAGCGCGTCATTGTCATTGGCGGTGGCACTGTAGGTGTGCGTCTCATCAACGAGATGCTGGCCGATCAGGGCTACGGCTACCACATCGTGGGTTTCTTCGACGACAACCCCAAGGCGCGTTCGGCATCGGCGGCCTATCAAGGCACGCTGGACGATGTGGAATTGTTTGTCAAGACCCATCAGGTGGACGAAATGTTCTGCGCGGTCCCTGATATCGAGGACAACCAGAACGTGTCACGCATGATCCGTATTGCCGACAATAATGCGGTGGATTTCTACTATGTGCCGCAGTTCGGACGCACCGTTACACGTCAGTTCGAGCTGCAGTCGGTAGGTGACATCCCCATCCTTGCCGTCCACCCCTACCCCTTAAAAAATCCCATCAACCGAATCATCAAGCGGGCGCTTGACCTGCTGGTGTCATCGGTTGTACTGATCCTCTCGCCCCTTGTGGTCATCCCCGTGGCCATCGGCATCAAGCTGTCGTCGCCGGGCCCCATCTTCTTTGTGCAGAAACGCACCGGCTACCGTGGACAGGCCTTCAACTGCTACAAGTTCCGCACCATGCGCATCAACAACGACAGCGACACGCTCCAGGCCGTTAAAGGCGACCCCAGGGTGACACCTTTTGGCAATTTCCTGCGCCGCACGAGCATCGATGAGCTGCCGCAATTCTATAATGTGTGGCGCGGCGACATGAGCATCGTGGGACCAAGGCCGCACATGGTGGCACAGACCGAGCAATACAGCCAGCTTATCGACAAATACATGCTTCGCCACACCATCAAGCCGGGTATTACTGGCTGGGCCCAAGTGCTGGGATACCGCGGGCAGACCGAGGAATTGTGGCAGATGGAAAAACGCGTTGAGAACGACGTCTGGTATGCCGAGAACTGGACCTTCTTCCTGGACCTGAAGATCATCATCCGCACGGTGATCAATGCCTTCAAGGGCGAGGAGAATGCTTATTAGTTTCTAGTCCCTAGTCCTTAGTCCCTAGTTCTTAGTTCTTAGTTTCTAGTCTTCAGTTGATTGATTATGGGTGATTATAATGGATTGACTCGTCAAGAGTACGCACTGGCGCTGTTAAGGAGCTGTTACGGCTATGACAGCTTTCGCGGGCAGCAGTGGGACATCATCAATCACACGCTGGATGGCAAGGACAGCATTGTGCTCATGCCCACGGGCGGCGGCAAGTCGCTGTGCTATCAGATTCCGAGCCTGATGAGTGAACAGGGCTTTGGCATCGTCATCTCACCGCTGCTGGCTTTGATGAACGACCAGATTAACGCCCTGCAACAGAACGGAGTACCCGCATTAGCACTGAATAGCGAGAAAAGCGATGCCGAGAACCGGCAAACCGTTGACCTGCTCATGCAGGGCAAGGTCAAGCTGCTTTACATCTCACCCGAAAAGTTGCTCAGCGAGATTGAGCGATGGTCATCGGCCATCACCCAACGGATCTGCCTGTTCGCCGTGGACGAGGCGCACTGCATCTCTCAATGGGGCCACGACTTCAGGCCCGAGTACACCCAGCTGGGAACGCTCAAGCAACGTTTTCCCGACATCCCCGTAATGGCACTCACTGCCACGGCCGACCGCATCACACGCAACGACATCGGCAAGCAGCTCAACATCCCCGAGGCCCGCTTGTTTATCAGTTCGTTTGACCGTCCCAACATTTCCCTCAACGTCGTGCAAGGCTCCACAGGCCGCCAAAAGTTTCGCCAGATTGTGCAGTTCATCAACCTGCACCAGGGCGAGAGCGGCATCATCTACTGCCTGCGCCGCAAGGACACCGAGAAAATGGCTGCCGACCTCACACGCCTGGGCATCAAGGCCGAGCCGTTCCATGCCGCCATGAGTGTGAGTGAGAAACAGCGAGTGCAGCGCGACTTCATCAACGACGACCTGAAAGTCGTGTGCGCCACCATCGCCTTCGGCATGGGCATCGACAAGAGCAACGTGCGCTATGTCATCCACAGCAACATGCCGCGCAACATCGAGAGCTATTATCAGGAAATCGGACGCTCAGGGCGCGACGGGCTCCCCGCCGATGCCCTGCTGTTCTATAACTACGGCGACGTGGTCACGCTGCAACAGTTTGCCCTGCAATCAGGACAAGTGCAAGTCAATATGGACAAGCTCCGCAGTATGCAGCAGTTTGCCGAGAGCGGCGTGTGCCGGCGACGCATCCTGCTCAACTACTTCAACGAGCGTTTCGACCACGACTGCCACAACTGCGACGTGTGTGACAACCCACCCGATCGTTTCGACGGGACCACCTTTGCCCAGATGGCACTCAGCGCCATCAAGCGGGCCGACGAGCAAATCGGCATGTACACCGTCACCGACATCCTGCGCGGCATGCGCAAAGGTGAAATCATCGACAAAGGGTACGACCGCCTCAAAACCTTCGGCGTTGGTCACGATTTAAGCACGTTTGAGTGGAATGCCTATCTGCTCCAGATGCTCCAGCTGGGACTGTTTGATGTCGCCTATGACGACAACAAACACTTGAAAATCACAGAATATGGCAACGAGGTGCTCTTTGGACGCCAACACATTGAACTAAACCGCGTTCAACGGCGCAAATTCACCGCCAAAAAAGAGCCAGACACACCAGCTATTGTCCTCCATGAGGCAGCATCAGGCAAGCAGCTTGACCAGGAACTGTTCGAGAAACTGCGCGATGTCCGCAAAGCCATTGCACAAGCCAGCAAAATTGCCCCCTACATGGTATTCAGCGACAAGACATTACAAGCCATGGCCACCGAAAAGCCGACCACCATGTCCGAGTTCGGCATCCTCTACGGGGTCGGCCAAGTGAAATGCCAAAAATACTGGCGCCCCTTCACCGCCGCCATCCGCAACCATCTCTCCCCCAACGACTAAGACAGCTATCTTGACACTGGACGGACTGGATGAACTGGACAGGCTGGACAGTTATTTACAGCCAAAAGCTGGCAACACATTTTTACAAGCTAACAGCTTGTAAAACTATAACAACACTGTGAGGCTTTTATTAGAGAAAAACTGGGACAAACAAGACCACTATCTTTTTGGTTGATAGTTGTTTGAGTTGTTCCAGTTATTTTTATCAATGCTGGGTCTAGGTTGGGACGGTTAGATGATTCCGGTGAGATAGAGGAAAATAAAGAAGATGGAAACTGGGGCGACGTAGCGCAGGCAGAAGATGAGATAAGGCTCGGCCAGCTTGGCTTTCAGACGGCCGTCGTTGGTGAGCTGGTTGTGAACGACCTTGCGGTCGAGAATCCATCCCACATAGACAGCAGTGAACAGTCCGCCCAAGAGCATGAAGATGTTGCTGGCGGCATAGTCCATCATGTCGAAGATGTTCTTGCCCCACAACTTGATATCGTCAAGGACATTGAACGACAAAGCGGCCACTGTAGCCAGGACAAAGGTAAACAGAGCAGTCCAGGCGATGGCACGTGAGCGCGACATCTTGTGCTCCTCGATAAGGAAAGTGATGGGAATCTCGCTCAAGGAGATCGTTGAGGTCAGTGAAGCGAAGAACACCAGCAGGAAGAACAGTAAGGCCCAGAAATAGCCGCCTGTCATCTGCTGGAAAATGCCCGGCAACACCTCAAATATCAGGCGAGGACCTGCGGTGGGCTCCACGCCAAAGGAGAATACCGCGGGGAAAATCATCACACCTGAAAGGATGGCCACCAAGGTGTCGAGACTAGCCACAGTGACAGCGTCCTTGGCCAACGAAGTGTCATCCTTGAAATAGGAGCCGTATGTCACCAGACACGAGATACCGATGGACAATGACAGGAAGGCCTGACCAAAGGCATCCAGCACACCTCGCATAGTCAATTCAGAAAAGTCGGGATAGAACAGGAAACTAAGGCCCTTTTTTGCGCCAGGCAACAGTAAAGAATTAACACAAAAGACGATGAGAATGAGGAAGAGCAACGGCATCATCACACTGGCCACGCGCTCAATACCTTTCTCGATGCCTCGGCTCATCACCAGGAAGTTGAGAATGAGAAAGAGCATCGTCCAGCCCACGCAATGCAAAGGACTGGCCACCAACGACGTGAACATGGTGTTGTACTCCTCAGGAGTGTGGTTAATCAAATGGCCTACGGCAGCCTGATACAGGTACTCGATAATCCAGCCGCAGACGACGCTATAGAAGCCGATAACAATGAAACTTCCCAGAATGCAGATGTAGGTGAACAGGTAATATTTTTTGCCAGGGGATAGTCGCATCAAGGCAGCCTTCATGTTGCTGTGGGTCGAGCGACCGATGATAAATTCACTTAATATTACGGGGATACCCATCACCAGGATGCAGCAGATGTACACCAAGATGAATGCACCGCCACCATTCGCACCAGCCTCGTAGGGGAAGCGCCAAATGTTTCCCAATCCCACAGCCGAGCCTACCGATGCCGCGATGGCTCCCAAACGCGTTGCAAATCCTACACGTTTTGTCATAGTCCTATTTTTCATTTAGATTTCGCACAAAAGTAGCATAATCCTCATGAACCATCAAACAAAAAAACATTTTTTTGACCGGAATTAAGGAGTTAGAACTGCGGGACAGGATCCAGGCGCCGCGGTTTGTCCGATGTGGGTTTTTCCTTTTTGCCAGATTGCCGCTTGCTCCCATGACGCTTTTTGCCAGTCTTGTGAGGTTTTGCCTTCTCAACCGTGAATACCGTTGTATCTGTTTGTCGTTCAAAGGATTCAAGTTGCGCTGCAGTTTGGCTCTGGGGCATGTTTTCATGTCTATAGCCTATGATTGTTGAAAGCATAATGATAACCGCCATGAGCATCAGCAGAACAATAGTTCCCCGCCGTTCACGTCGTGTCATCACGAATAGTTCTTTTAATTTCTTCTTCATTGAACCAGACCACAAAATTACCTAAATATCCCTATCGAAAAGGGATTTTGAGACCAAATTATTATAATTACACCTGATTTTTCACTTTTTCCCCCTCAAAAAACACGTGATATCGGAAAAATGATTACTTTTGCAGGCTGAAAAAGAATTGAGAAACGTACTCACAGATGAAAAATTTTATTCTGTCTATACCAAAAGGAGTAGCCTCCGCCATCATGGTGTTGGTGGTAATGTTTTTTACTTTTGTCAATAACCCACTGGGTATCAACGGGTTGAAAATATTCCCATATGCCGAGCAAGTTGGACACTTCATTCTTTACTTCATCACGGCATTAGTGTTTATTCTTGACTATGCCAAGTCGAGGTTGCCGCACCACAGCAAGATCAATCAGGAGATGGCCCTTGCTGCCGTAACTGGCGTGATGGCGCTGCTCATGGAAATCGGTTTGATGTGGAAGACTCACGGTTTGAACTATGATGAAAGCAATATCTATGCTGGCGCACTGGGTGCTGCCTGCGCTTTCCTGTTCTACCATTTCTGGTTGCTTCACCCCTTCCGCCACTATCTGTATCACTCCATCCAGCACCACTGGCGTTACCAGCATCGCCGCAAGAAAAGAAAATGACCCCTTTGCGGCAGTAACGTCACTAATTAAAGAGATTTACACAACTTTTTAGGCAATATCTTTGATAATGAAAAAGATATTGCCTATTTTTGTCATCTAAAACCAACAACCAACAAATTAACTCATATGCTTTTCTCAGATAAGATAAAACAATTGCGCCTGGAAAGCGGCAGGCTGCAGAAAGATCTCGCCAAGGCCATTGGCGTGGATGTCCCCGCCTACAGCCGCTATGAGCACGGTGAGCGACGTCCCAAACGCGAACAGGTGCTGAGGTTGGCACGCATTTTCAAGACCGATCCCGACGAGCTGATTGCCATGTGGCTTGCCGATGAAGCCTATTCCAACATTGCCCACGACAAAATGTCGGGTCAGGCCGTGAACTTACTGTATCAGATGCTCAACGCAGAACGTCACGAGAATCAAGAGAAATCCAACATCACTGAGAAAACCAATCAACAGTCACCCGTGCTTCATGGCCTGGTGTCCCAGTTGGGCCGCTCGGCGATGCCCCACTATGAGCAGGGTGACGCTTGCGAGGTGATGCGACGCATCGAGGACGCCAGCATTGACTGCATCGTTACCACTCCACCCTACTGGCGCCGCCGCAGCCAGGGCACCGAGAGCATTACCGCGACCACTAAAGAGGATTTCGTTGACGAACTCCTGCAGACGATGTCCCAAGCCTACAGGGTGCTCAAACCTCAAGGGTCGCTATGGCTCAACATGGGAGATGACACGACCGACGGGTTTGTCCAGGGTATTCCATGGCGGCTGGTGCTGCAGATGATTGACAAGCAAGGATGGCAACTGGTCAACGAGGTGGTGTGGAACAAGACCACCACATCCCCACAAGGGAGTCAGGACCACTTGCGCAAGGTGCATGAGTTCATGTTCCACCTGGTCAAGAACGACGATTTCTATTATAATGATGAGGAACTGAGGCGCACATTCGCATTGATCATGCGCAACGATGCCAAAGGGCGCGGCAAGGCCGTCAAAGGCAAGCAGCATCAGGGACTGGTGCCCAGCGATGTGTGGACCATCGGCGTGCAGCGGTCAGGCATCGCGCATTACTGCGTGGCTCCTGACACGCTATACCGCTTGCCCCTGGTCGCCACCTGTCCTCATGACGGCATCGTGCTGGACCCCTACTGCGGCACGGGAACGACGTGTAAAATCGCCTATGAAATGAACCTGCGCAGCATCGGCATCGACATCAACGGCGACTACATCAAGCGGGCGCGCGCCACGACCGAGGCAAAGCCTTTGAGCCTGTTTTAGAAAAACTAGATGATCTAGAGTTCCTAGAGTATCTAGGTTTTTTTGTAATTTTGCGGCCAAAATTACAATTCTTGCATGATTTCGATACAAGGTCTCAAGGTGGAATTTGGCAGTCAGGTACTGTTTGAGAACATCAGTTTTGTTGTCAACAAGCGGGACAAGATTGCCCTTGTCGGTAAAAACGGAGCCGGCAAAACCACTATGCTTAGAATCATCACTGGTGAGCAACAACCCACCAGTGGCACTGTCGCATGCCAGTCTGATATCACCATCGGTTACCTGCCCCAGCAGATGCAGCTAAAAGACGAACTGACCGTTAAAGAAGAAGCTGCCCGGGCGTTTGAACATCTGCACCAGATGGACGCCGCCATCGACCGCATGAACCAGGAACTTGCCGAACGCACCGACTATGACAGTGAGGAATACCAGGAACTCATCGACCGTGTCACACAAAAGACCGAGTTGCGCGCCCTGATGCAGAGTGACAACATTGAGGCCGAAATCGAGAAGACCCTGATGGGCCTGGGATTTGAGCGCAGCGACTTTGGCCGCCCCACGAGCGAGTTCAGCGGCGGTTGGCGCATGCGCATTGAACTGGCTAAACTGCTGTTGCGCCGTCCCGACGTGCTGCTGCTCGATGAGCCCACCAACCACCTGGACATCGAGTCCATCCAGTGGCTGGAAACCTTCTTGAAAAACCGCAACGGCGCCCTGCTGCTCGTTTCGCACGACCGCGCGTTTATCGACAATGTCACCAACCGCACGATAGAGATCTCGCTGGGCAAAATCTATGACTACAAGGTGAGCTACAGCCAGTTTGTGGAGCTGCGCAAGGAACGGGTCGAGCAACAGATGCGTGCCTATGAGAACCAGCAGAAACTCATCCACGACACTGAGGACTTTATCGAGCGTTTCCGCTACAAGGCCACGAAGGCCGTGCAGGTGCAGAGCCGCATCAAGATGCTCGACAAGCTGGAGCGTATCGAAGTGGATGAGGTGGACCGCAGCCGCATGCGGCTGAAATTCCCGCCCGCACCCCGCAGCGGCGACTATCCCGTCATTGCCGAGGACCTGCGCAAGGACTACGGCAACCTGAACGTGTTCCATGACGTGACATTCACTATCAAGCGCGGCGAGAAAGTTGCCTTCGTGGGCAAGAACGGTGCCGGCAAATCGACCCTTGTCAAGTGCATCATGGGAGAAATTCCCTTTGATGGCAAGCTGCAGATCGGTCACAATGTCAAAATAGGTTATTTCGCACAAAATCAGGCACAGTTGCTCGATGAGACATTGACGGTGCACGATACCATTGACTATGTCGCCGTGGGCGACATCCGCACACGCATCAACGACATCTTGGGGGCTTTCATGTTCGGTGGCAAGAATGCCGACAAAAAAGTCAAAGTCCTGAGTGGAGGCGAAAAGAGCCGACTGGCCATGATCCGCCTGCTGCTGCAACCCGTGAATCTACTCATCCTCGATGAGCCCACCAACCACCTGGACATGCCCAGCAAGGATGTGTTGAAAGAGGCTATCCAGGCCTTTGAGGGCACTGTCATCGTCGTGTCACACGATCGTGACTTCCTGAACGGCATCGTCAGCAAGGTGTACGAGTTTGGCGAGCATCGCGTGAGAGAGCACCTAGGCGGTATTTATGACTTCCTGCGGAAGAAACAACTTGACTCGCTGCAGCAACTGGAAATCAAACAAACGTCCACCGTACCTGCCAGCGAAGACACCCCTGAGCCCGCAACCAGCCAAGGCAAGATGGATTACCAGCGGCAAAAGGAGATGGAACGCCGCATCCGCCAGGCCGAGAAAAAGGTTAAGACCCTTGAATCAAAGATCGCCGAACTGGAGCAGCAACTCGCTGAAATCGAAGACAAACTCTCGACAGCCGCCAGCGAGGACCTGGACATTTACTACACCCATTCCAAAATCAGCCGTGAACTCGAAGAAGTCATGGCGCAGTGGGAAAAGGCAGGAGAAGAACTGGAGAAAGTTAGGAGTTAGAAGTTAGGTGTTAGGAGTTAGGAGTTAGAAATTTGGAGTTTGGGAGATGTTGAGGACGGTTCAGATCAATAGTGGGAATGCGGATAATGTGGAGTTGAGGCGGTTGTATGAGACGGCGTTTCCTGTTCAAGAGCAGATTCCCTACGATGACCTCATCCATCTGTTGGATGTCATGGATATCGACTATACCGCATTCTATGACGATGAGGCGTTTGTTGGTCTGACGATGGTGCTGCGCCTGCCCAGATACAACTGGTGGTGGTACTTTGCCGTGAGGGAAGAGTTGCGTGGAAAAGGGTTTGGGCAGGAAATCCTGGGTTGCATTCTTGACAAATACCGTGAAGGACGTCCTTTCATCATGGATATCGAATCACCCTTGCAGCCTGATGCGCCCAATCCCGAACAGCGACGCCGGCGGCACGCTTTCTACCTGCGCAACGGCATGAAGGACACAGGCACGAGCCGCACCTGGGATGGCCTCACTTTCACCATCCTCACCAACAGTGACGAGCCATTCACCCAACAGGACTATGATGACATTGTCGCCGCCCTGCGTGCCGTTTGGGAGAATATGCCTGGCGAGCAATAAGACAATTTAACCTTTCCCTTTTGCCCTTCTCGCTATAATTGCCTATTTTTGCGGGCATGAAGCGGGTTTTATCCATATTCATCGCAATTGTCGCGCTCACCGCTGCGGCACAGGAGAATCAGGCACTTAAACTGCAGTTTGACCAATCCAAGATCAGCCCGCAGTTTACCACGCCCGAGCTTCCCATGACAGTCCTTCCGGCCACCAATATCAAACCCACATTCAGAGACAATCTGTCCACTGCACCGGACCTGCAGCTGGACTTTAACACCAGCCGCCTTACAGACTCACTGGCCATCTACCAGCAGGACCTTTACAAAAACGACCTGAGTTCCTTGCCTCAATTCCGCTACGACACCAACCCATATAGCCGTGACTGGTCGTCTGGCGGGGTCATCACGCGTCTTGGCTCAGGCTATCTCACTGGTGCAGGCTCCCACACGACCTATTTGGGCATGGGCAATATGGCCAGTGCCAGCGTCGCCTTCACGCTGCCCATGGGCGACCGTTTTCAAGTCACAGCAGGCCTGACGGGCAGCAAGTATCATTTTGACCGCAACGCATGGAACGATTACGGAGTGTTTGGCAATGCCTCGTTCCGCCTCAACGATCGTCTGTCGCTCAACGCATTCGGGCAATACTATATCAATCAGCGATATCACTCAATAGCGGCCATGCCATTCTTGGGCAGCAGTTCCTATGGCGGCACATTGGGCTGGCGAGCCAGTGACAACTTCTCGCTCGATGTGGGCGCACGCCGCATCTATGACCCCTACACAGGCCAATGGCGCACACTGCCCGTCGTACAGCCCACCATCAACCTGTTTGGCGCCCCCATCTCGTTTGATGCCGGCCCATTTATTTATCAATTGCTGGATAACATCCTCGGCAGCGGCAAGAACCGCCGCGACTGGGGCGACCCTCGCTACCGACCCGTCACAGCCCCCGGCGCAGTCACCAGCCAGCCCGGTTTCAACCCCAACAGCCCCGTTCCCGTTCCCGACGCCTTTCGCCATTGACTACGGCCATCGGATTGATGGTTTTTAGGGATTTTTAGAGGTATGGATTTGGGCAGGTGGGAAAGTATTTGTATCTTTGCACGTTAAATCGTACCTGAATGGTAAACAAGAGTACAATAGAGGACATCATACGTGAGGATTTGGCCGAGATCTGGTCCATCCTGAACAGCGAGGAGAAACATCTCATCGCCAAGAATTTTGTTGTCCACACTTACCGCAAAGGGCAGATCATCTATGCAGAGAAGGATGAGCCGCAATACCTGTGGGTACTCATTAAGGGCAAAGTGAAGCGGTTCAAGAACGGCATTGGCGGCAAACAGCAGATCCTGCGCCTGTACCGTCCCATCCAGTACTTCGGGTACCGGGCCTGGTTCGCCCAGGAGCCCTATGTGGCAAGCACGATGTCGATCGAGCCCTCACAGGTAGGCAGTATCCCCATGACGGTGGTGAAAGAGCTCATCGACGGCAACATGAAGTTGGCATGGTTTTTCATCCATGAGCTCTCCAAGCATTTGGGCGGCAGTGACTCCAAGGTAGTCACCTTGACCCAGAAACACATACGCGGCCGTCTTGCCGAAGCCCTGTGCATGCTGGTGGACAATTACGGCTATGAGGATGATGGCAAGACATTGAAGATTTACATGGCCCGTGAAGACCTGGCCAACCTCTCGAACATGACCACAGCCAATGCCATCCGCACACTCTCGACCTTTGCCCAGGAACGTATCATCACCGTTGACGGTCGCCGCATCCGCATCGTTGACGAGCCGACATTGCGCAACATCAGCCGATTTGGATAACGACAAACGACGCTATGATCATCGCAAAAGAGAAACGCCAAGAGAATATCGCCGAATATCTCCTCTACATGTGGCAGGTCGAAGACTTGTTGCGCGCCTGCCAATTGGATATTGACAAGGTCGAGAAAGCCGTAATCTCACGTTTTGACGTTGATGAGGATACCCGCCATGAAATTAAGGAGTGGTATGAATCGCTGATCAAAATGATGGAACTGGAAAACGTGCGGGAGAAAGGTCACATCCGCGTGTGCCACAACGTACTCATTCGCCTGAATGACCTGCACCAGCAGTTGCTGGCTGACCAAAATCGCTTCCCCGACTATCACGCCGACTATTACCGCACGCTGCCCTATATCGTGCAGCTGCGCGCCACCCTGCCCGAGCAGGAGCGTCCCAGCGAACTGGAGACGTGCTTCAATGCCCTGTATGGAGTGATGATGCTTCACCTGCAAGGCAAAGAGATTTCACAGGATACTGCTGCTGCCATCAGCCAGATTTCACATTTCATCGGCATGCTCGCCGCCTACTACAAACGCGACGAGGAGAAGCCTCTTTTCGGCGACGATTTAATCGACAACTGATCAATGAAAGCCATCAATATACTCATCACCGGCGCTAATGGCCAACTGGGCCATGAAATGCGCAATGTGCTGACAGGAGACGCACGCTTTAACGCCATTTTCACCGATGTGGCAGGAGACGACACCGTCACGCTCGACATCACCGATGAAACAGCCGTTGAGCGAATGGTGGCAGACAACGCCATCGGCTATATCGTCAACTGCGCGGCCTATACCGCCGTTGACGCTGCCGAGGACAACGAGCCGCTGGCCGCACGCCTCAATGCTGATGCCGTGGGCATTCTGGCCCGTGTCGCCAAGCGCCACGGTACCCGCATGGTACATGTCTCGACCGACTATGTGTTTGACGGGCAAGGCTGCATCCCTTACACCGAGGACATGCCCACCTGCCCCCAGTCGGCCTATGGCCGCACCAAACTTGATGGGGAACGGCAGTTGCTCGACGCCCTAGGTGAAGACGCTGTCATCCTGCGCACGGCATGGCTCTACTCGCCCTACGGCAAGAACTTCGTCAAGACCATGCTCATGCTGGGTAAGGACAAGCCCGCATTGAAGGTCGTGTTCGATCAGGTGGGCTCACCCACTTGTGCCCGAGACTTGGCCAGCGCCATCGTCACCGTGATGAGTGCCGATGAGTGGCATCCCGGCATTTACCACTACAGCAACGAGGGCGTCATCTCATGGTATGACTTTACCAAGGCTATCCATCGCCTGGCAGGCATCACCACGTGTAACGTCCAACCCTGTCACAGCGACGAATTCCCGGCCAAGGCCCATCGTCCCGCCTACAGCGTCCTGGACAAGACAAAATTCAAATCCACATTCGATGTGACCGTCCCCTACTGGCTCGACAGCCTCCAGGAGACCCTGCATCAACTCAGTATTGCTAACGACTAAAAACTAACAACTAAGAACCGATAATGTCCCTGACTACCGAAATCACCCGCCGCCGTACCTTTGCCATCATCTCACATCCTGATGCCGGCAAGACCACGCTTACCGAAAAGCTGCTGCTCTTTGGTGGCGCTATTCATGTGGCAGGCGCCGTGAAATCCAATAAAATCAAGAAGACCGCCACCAGCGACTGGATGGAAATCGAGAAACAACGCGGTATCTCGGTTGCCACCTCGGTCATGGGATTCAATTATGGCGACTACAAAATCAATATCCTTGACACTCCCGGTCACCAGGACTTTGCCGAGGACACCTACCGCACGTTGACTGCCGTTGACAGCGTTATCATCGTGGTGGATGTCGCCAAGGGTGTTGAGACCCAGACCCGTAAACTGATGGAGGTGTGCCGCATGCGCAATACGCCTGTCATTATCTTCGTCAACAAGCTCGACCGTGAGGGCCGCGACCCGTTTGACATCCTCGACGAGTTGGAGCAGGAGCTGAAGATTGACGTGCGCCCCCTGAGCTGGCCCATCAACATCGGCGCCCACTTCAAGGGCGTGTATAACATTTACGAGCACAACATCAGCCTGTTCAAACCCGACAAGCAGCATGTGACCGACCGCGTCGATATCAACGACATCAACGACCCCGCCATCGACAAGGCCGTGGGCAGTGCTGATGCCGAGAAGCTGCGTGCCGACATCGAGCTCATCGACGGCGTTTATCCCGACTTCAACACGCTCGACTATCTGGATGCCAAGGTGGCACCTGTATTTTTCGGCTCGGCACTGAATACCTTTGGCGTGAAAGAGCTGCTGGACTGCTTTGTGCGCATTGCCCCGTCGCCCCGCCCTGTGGACGCCATCGAGCGTACCGTAGAACCCGGCGAAGACAAGTTCACGGGCTTCGTTTTCAAGATCCATGCCAATATGGACCCCAACCACCGCAGTTGCATCGCCTTTGTCAAGGTATGTTCGGGTGTGTTCCAGCGCAACGGCAACTACAAGCATGTGCGCAGCGGCAAGAGCTACCGCTTCAGTGCCCCGACGGCCTTCATGGCCCAGAAGAAGGAGATCATCGACGAGGTGTATCCCGGCGATATCGTGGGTCTGCCTGACAACGGCATTTTCAAGATCGGCGACACGCTGACCGAGGGCGAAGATCTTCACTTCCGCGGCCTGCCCAGTTTCTCGCCCGAGATGTTCAAGTACATCGAGAACTCTGACCCAATGAAGACCAAACAGCTCAACAAGGGCCTGGAACAGCTGATGGACGAAGGCGTTGCCCAAATGTTCGTCAACCAGTTCAACAACCGCAAGATCATCGGCACCGTGGGCCAGCTGCAGTTTGAGGTCATCCAGTACCGCCTGCTGCACGAGTATGGCGCCCAATGCCGTTGGGAGCCCATCCACCTGTACAAGGCCTGCTGGATCGAGAGCGACGATGAAGATGCACTGGATGCCTTCAAGAAGCGCAAACACCAGTTCATGGCACTCGACACCGAGGGCCGTGACGTCTTCCTTGCCGACTCCAACTACGTTTTGCAGATGGCTCAGCAGGACTTCCCCAAAATCACCTTCCACTTCACAAGCGAATTCTAATATCAGGACAACATAAACACTTAATTTACAGATAGCAATGGAGAGACTGAAACAATTATACTTGGAGCATGTGGGCAGCGAGCCCACCGATATTGTGCTCATGGACAAAGCGGGCTCTAACCGCCAGTACTACCGCCTGACGGGTGAGCGTTCCATCGTGGGCGTCATCGGCGAATCTCGCGAAGAGAACGACGCGTTCATCTACATAGCGCGCCACTTCCACAAGCTAGGCCTGTCGGTACCCGAAGTCTATGGCGTGAGTGATGACCACATGGCCTACATCCAGGAAGACTTGGGCAAGAAACCCGAGAACATCCTGTGGAACAAGATACGCCGCAGTGCCATGACACACGCTTTCACCAGCGGCGAGAAGGAACTTTTGCGCCGCACCATGCGCGATCTGGTAGATATCCAGTTCCGCGGTACCCGTGGTTTTGACTATAACAACTGCTATCCGGCCAAGTGCTTTGACGAGCGTTCCATCAAGTGGGACCTGAACTACTTCAAGTACTGTTTCCTTAAAGCCACTGGAGTGGTTTTCAACGAGGACAAACTGGAGAACGACTTTGAGAAGTTGACCCATGACCTGTTGGCAGTGCCTAGCGACACCTTCATGTACCGCGATTTCCAGTCGCGCAACGTGATGCTCGTGGGCGATGCCGACCACCCTGCCGACTGCAAGTTGGCATTCATTGATTTCCAGGGCGGCCGCCGTGGCCCATACTACTATGACGTGGCCTCCTTTGTGTGGCAGTCCCGCGCCAAGTATCCCGATGAGTTGAAAAAAGACCTCGTCAAGGCCTATCTTGAAAAGCTCAAGGAATATCAGCCTGACCTCGACGAGAAGACCTTCTATGACAACCTGCGCCTTTTCGTACTCTTCCGCACGTTGCAGGTGTTGGGCGCCTACGGTTTCCGCGGCTACTTCGAGAAGAAGCCCGACTTCATGAAGAACAGCATCGTTCCCGCCGTGGCCAATCTGCGCAAGCTCGTCATCGACAAGCCGTTCACCCAATATCCCTACCTGAGCCTCGTCATCGATGAGCTGGTCAACCTCAAGGACTTCGTCAGCGAGGACAAGGGACTGACCGTCAGGGTGATGAGCTTTGCCTACAAGAAAGGCATTCCTCACGACTCCTCGGGCAACGGCGGCGGTTTCGTGTTTGACTGCCGTGCGCTGAACAACCCGGGCAAGTACGACAAGTACAAAGCCTTCACGGGTCTGGACCAGAACGTCATCGACTTCCTGAAGAAAGAGAGTACCATCGACAAGTGGCTGGAGCATGTCTATGCCCTGGTTGACGAGTCGGTTGAGCGCTACATGAAGCGCAGTTTCACCGACTTGATGGTGTGCTTCGGCTGTACGGGCGGTCAGCACCGTTCGGTCTATGCTGCCGAACACCTAGCCGAGCATATCCACCAAAAGTTCAACGTGCGTGTCGAACTCTCACACCGCGAGCAGCCCGACCACGAACGCACCCTTAATCCCACCGTGCAATGAAAGCGCTGATTTTTGCTGCGGGGCTGGGTACACGCCTTCGCCCGTTAACCGACGACCGTCCCAAAGCGATGGTTGAGATTGCCGGCAAGCCCATGCTGCAACACGTCATAGAACGCGTCGCGGCAGCAGGTTTTCACGACATCACCATCAACATCCACCATTACGGGCAGATGATTATCGACTTCCTCGAGAAGAATAACAACTTCGGGCTTAACCTGCACATCAGTGACGAGCGCGGACTGCTGCTCGACACGGGCGGCGGTATCCTTAAGGCGCGCCAGTGGCTGGACGGTGACGAGCCTTTTCTGGTACATAACACCGACATTATCAGCACGCTGGACCTGAAGGCATTCTACGACTACCACGTGAAGCACGATGCCATGGCCACAATCCTGGTCAAGGAACGCAAGACGCAACGCTACTTCCTGTTTGACGAGAATGACCGCCTGTGCGGCTGGACCAATAAGGCTACAGGCGAATTCAAGCCCGATGCCGAGAAACTTCAAGGCCGCAACCTGCGGGAAATGGCCTTTGGCGGTTTGCATGTGATTTCTCCGCGCATCTTCCCCGAACTTGAACGTTTCCGTCGCAAAGGAGGAGAGGACAAGTTCTCTATCACGCCCTTCTACATCAACATGTGCAGTCATCACCTGATTCAGGGTTACCATCCTGACATTGATTACCAGTGGCTGGACATTGGCAAACCCGAAACGCTCGCCCAAGCCCAAGAGTTACTGCAGCCTACTTCACGCTAAGGCGCTATGTTTTTTCAAACAACTTAAACAAAAAATGGGTTAAACAACAATAACAACTTTTTTGTTTAACATTCGCCCTCTTTGGGCACCACGCTAAGGCGCTAAGACGCTAAGTTGTGTTTAAACTTTTGGAGAATCACAATATCTAAACTAGAAACTAGGGACTAGAAACTAGGGACTAGAAATAAAAACTAAATATATGAAAAAGACATTGATTATCGCAGCCATCATGCTGCTCGTAGCCGGCACCGCCTCTCTCGATGCCCGCACCAAGAAGAAAACCACGGCTAAGAAAGCCAGCGCCACACAAGTCATCTATACTGGTGACATCGCCAACAAGGTCATCGGCTATAACGGCACTACCCCACTCAATATCACGGTCAAGAACGGCGTGATCGAGAACATCGAGGTGCTGCCCAACCAAGAGTCGCCCGGATACCTCAAGCGCGCAAAGGACAAAGTGCTGCCACAGTATATCGGCAAAACCGTTGCCGAGGCCAAGAAACTCGATGCCGACATCGCCACCGGAGCCACCTATACCAGCAAGGCCCTCATCCAAAACATCCAGATGGGTCTTGACAAGGCAAAATCCTCGTCATCAAAGAAAGCCACAGGCAAGAAGGCAAGCACCAAAAAGGGCACCAAGAAACGCCGCTAACCGTTAAGACCGACAAAAAACCGTATGCATCGATCAAAAGATGCATACGGTTTTTTAGTTGTAGATGCAAGATTCTGTCTAACTTTGTGTTTAGAACTTGAAGAACAGATTGAGTGACTGAACTGCAGATTGTCAACGGAGTCAAGAACGGGGACCGGAAGGCCATGCGCGCGATGTATGACCTGCTGGCAGGCACGGCTATGGCCACTGCAGTGCGTTACCTGGGCGACCGTGACGACTGCCGCGATGTGCTGCAGGACTGCTTCCTCAAGGCATTTACCCGTATCGACGATTTTTCCTATCGCGGCCAAGGATCACTGCGTGCCTGGATGACCCGGATTGTCGCCAACGAGTCCATCAACAGCCTCAAGCGGCATGCCCGGCTGACGTTCCTCGATGAGGTGAATGTGGAGGCGCCTGAAGAGGAGCCACCCGACATCAACGTTGTGCCGCTCGAGGAAATCAACAGGATGATAGCGGAACTGCCAACAGGATACCGCGTGGTGTTCAACCAATTTGTGTTTGAGCACAAAAGTCACAAAGAAATCGCCCAAATGCTGGGCATCAAGAGAGCACGATGACTGACAACGACTGGATAAAACAACTGCAAGCCAAGATGGACGGCCACAAGGAGCCCGTCCCCGATGACCTGTGGCAGGACATCGAGGCCCGACTGCCCCAGCATAGCAAAGTGAAGCCCGTCTGGCTCCGCTATGCCGCAGCGGCAGCCATTGCGCTGGCAGTCATCGGCACAGGCAGTTTATTGTGGAACCGAGGAGAAGACACATCTGTCGAAACTCCCGCCATTACCTTGAGCCAAGACGAGGATCATACTCCAAGGACCGAAGTCCTCACCAAAAATGACGTCACAAACCCTGCCGACGATGAAATCGCCGCCTCTCATCACATTGCCCGAGCGGTTCCCGTCAACCAATCATCAGCCCCGGCAGCCTCCAACGACACTCCCAAGGCTGTATCCCAAATGACTAACGACAGCGAACCGGAAAAGAAGGAGGAAAAAGCCAGTCAAATTATCCCACCTGAAGAGGTTCCAAAAGACAGCCAACCGACGCTTGCTCTCATTGACGACAATCCCATTCAACCGTCATCAGCTAATAGCGGCATCCAATGCCTGGCTCGAAAAAAGGAGCCGATAACCATCGGATTGTTCGCTTCAAACTCCGTTATCACTCCAAAATTGGAAAGCACAGGACTTTATACGGTTCATCGGATGAGTAATGAGTATGAAACTCCCATATCGATTTACTCCTATACCAAGCATTACAAACCTGTCACTCTTGGCGCCAGTGTGCGTGTGCCCATCAGTGGGCGTTGGTCGGTCACCAGTGGATTGACTTACTCACGCCTCAAGTCCAAAACAACCATTATGAACACCTACCAAGAGCAGGTATTGCACTATGTGGGAGTTCCATTGGGAGCCATTTACACCATTTGGAACCATAAGCACTTCAACGTCTATGCCATTGGTGGCATACAGGCCGATTTTAACGTCAAAGCAACATTCAAAAAAAACACCCAGGCTGATGTGACCAGCATCGGTAAAGACCGAGTGCAGTTCTCGGCTTTGGCAGGCCCAGGTTTGCAGTTCGACCTGTTGCAGGGCTTCGGAATCTATGTTGAGCCGACGGCACGTCATTACTTCAATAACGGTAGCGCCGTTGACAATTATTTCAAAGATAAGCCTTGGAACATCAACTTGAATGCCGGTCTGCGACTTTCCCTGTAATAACAGTTCCCTGTTTCAAAGGAATTGCGTAACTTTGCCTTCATCATCCAATAAAATTATTGCTTATGAAGAGTTATCTGGAATTCAAAGTGCCCATCTCCTTTGACGATTACTGGTTCAGGGAGTTGCGTGACCTGCTCGATGGCATCGATATCCGATGGCAGCGGGGATACTATCATATCACAATGGCCTTCCTGGATTTTGCGCCCGATCATGTGAATCTGGTGCCGGGGTTGAACAACATCCTCGATGATGCGATGGCCCCTACCCTCACATTTGACAAACTTGACGCGTTTGCCTCGGGCTATCACCGTCAGGTCATCCACCTCACGACTACCGATGCCCCCGAGGACTTTCTGGCGCTGGTTGAGGACGTCAGGCGCTATTTCAAGGCTAAGGGTTGCGAGATACAGTCCGATTTCAAGCTGCACGTCACCCTGGGCCGCGTGCAGGATGCAAGGATGAATGTACGCAAACTCCAGGACATCATCAGTCAGGTGGAATTGCCCACGTTCACAATGGAATTGACTGAAGTCGAGTACCGCATATTCCGCGGAAAGACGCTGGGCCTGTGGAAACTGATGGACTGACGATGCAAGATTGTGCCAGAACGCTGTTTAATTGATAGCAACAGTTCAAAAAACAATATGACAACAATGGAAAAAATCTGGAGATTACTGGCTATCGCATCACTGATGCTAGCAGCGATGACATCGTGCAGCAGCGATGAGGATGTGACTATGGGCGAAGACGAGGTTGTTCAACTAAGCGACAGGCCAACTCCCATCCAGCTCACCGAAGAGCAAAAGCAGATGCGCGACAACAACAATGAGTTTGCATGGCGACTATTCCGCACCACGCAGAAAGACAATGAACGTCAGGGCAGCACCATCCTGTCGCCCTTGAGCGTGACCTACTTGCTCGGGATGATGGATGCAGGCGCTGCAGGCAGCACACGCGACGAAATCACCGATGTGCTGGGGTTCGGTAACGATGTGGCAGCCGTCAACGACTACTGCAAGACAATGATTGACGGCAGTGCTATTGCTGATCCTGCCGCCACAGTAAAAACCGCCAACTGCATCGAGGTGAATTCGGCCCTGGGCATCGGCCTGCTACCGCAATTTATCGAGAACATGAAACATTACTATTATGCTCAAATCGACGCGCTGGATTTCACCAAGGGCAGCACCCTAGACAAGATCAACAGCTGGTGCAAGGACCATACCGACGGCATGATTCCCTCGATTCTCGACCAGCTCAATCCCGACCAGGCGATGGTTATGCTTAACGCCATCTATTTCAAGGCCGACTGGAACGCCAAATTCGACAAGAAGTATACCCGCAAGATGGACTTCACCCTCCCCAATGGCACTACCGCCAAGCGCGACCTCATGCACATCAAGGTCCGCACGTTCTACGGCCAGAACGATAGCTGCTCGGTTGTGCGCCTCCCCTTTGGCAGCGGCGCTTATGGCATGTATATCCTGCTCCCCGCCGAGGGTGTGAGTCTTGAGGAACTCATCCAGGACATGAACTTCCAGGACCTGAATGCAAACATTTACAACACCTTTCTAGGTGACATCGATATCCTGTTGCCCAAATTCGAGACCTCCAGCAAAGTTCAACTAATCCGACCACTCAGTGACATGGGCATCAAATCGGCATTTGACCCCTTCAGTGCCGATTTCTCAAACATGACGAATGCCCCGTTGTTCGTATCCGTAATGCTGCAAAAAGCCAAAATCGAGGTCAACGAAGACGGAGCCAAGGCGGCCGCTGTCACCATGGCGGGTTTTACCTATACGAGTTATGAGCCCTATAATAAGTTCGACTTCCATGCCACCCGTCCCTTCCTGTACCTCATCCTGGAGGAAAGCACCTGCTCGATTTTCTTCATCGGCACCTATTGCGGCGATTAAATCCCGCAACCACATATACAACACAAGCCGCAGACGTCGATGAGCGTCTGCGGCTTGGTGTTTCTATGAATAGGCTTGGGTTACTCGGGATTGGTTTTGATCTCGTAGATGACCTTGGCAGCCTCGGCTACCGTCTCGATGGGCGACCCAGCCGGGATCACGGTCTCGGTCGAAGCCATATCGGGGTTAGCGTACTGATCAATCAGATTGCCCTTCTCATCATATACCGACACTTGCACGATATTGAAGTTGTTCCAATCATCGCTGAATTTGTACAGCGTCAGCTTGTAGGCCACCGTCCTGTCGTAGCCACGGTCACGGGTATAGAAATCGCGGGATTCGGGCAGGTCAAACGTGTTGCGCACCCACACCAGGAAGCTCTTGCCCGCATCGGTAGTCGATATATCAGGATTTACTGCAAGTGTCTCGCCACCAGCCGACAAGACATCGAACCAGTCGGTTGCCTGTGCTGTTGGAGCGACGAGTAACAGCGCTACAAGCGCTATAAATTTCAAAAAGAATTTCTTCATTGTTTTCAGTCTTAATTCATTAGATGCGGCAAAGGTATAAAATAATCGTTGTACAACTGCAATCATCTCATTCATTTTCACAAAAATTTGTATAGAAATGCTCCTGTTCAGTTAATTTTTAATGTTTTAGCTGAAATATTCTCTAAAAAGTTTGCACAATTCAATTCATCGATATACCTTTGCAGCAATATGATACTTTTTTCCTAGCAAGGCAGCTTCGTCGTGAGACGAGGCGCTTTTTTTATTCCAGTCATGATTTTGAAAATCAGGTTTTTTATTGTACCTTTGTGGGAAGAAAATCAATACAACCCTTATTAAAACCGGAAGTATTTATGAACATCAGGAGTTTATTCATGGCACTGCTCATTGGCGCGCTGATGGCCAGTTGCTCAACCCAATCACAAGAAAACAAGGACAACATGGAACAGAAACCCGTAGCCGGCACCGACGGCAACAAGTATGTGCCCTACGATCAGCGCACAGGCGACGAGGCTGTGGTCTATTTCACCCGCAACCTGAGTGCCGAAGGCCTGATCATGGCCTATGAACAAGTGAACAAGATGATTGAAGGCCGCGTGGGCGTGAAACTGCACACGGGCGAGCAAAACGGCCCCAACATCATCCCGAGCGAATGGGTCAAGGCTCTCATTGAAAAGGACTTGAAGGGAGCCCACATCATCGAGACCAACACCTATTATGAGGGCGACCGCTACACCACCGAGCTGCACCGCAAGACACTGCAGGTCAACGGCTGGACCTTCTGCCCCGTGGATATCCTTGATGAGGAGGACACCGTGACCTTGCCCGTCGTTGGCGGCAAGTGGTTCAACAAGATGTCGGTGGGCAGCCACCTCAAGAACTATGACTCGATGGTAGCGCTCACCCACTTCAAGGGCCATACCCAAGGCGGATTCGGCGGCTCGAACAAGAACATCGGCATCGGCTGTGCCGACGGGCGCATCGGCAAGGCATGGATCCACACGACACCCGGCCAAGACGACCAGTGGGACATCAAGGAAGAGGAATTCATGGAACGCATGACCGAGTCGACCAAGGCATCGATTGACTACTTCGGCCAACACGTCACCTACGTCAACGTGATGCGCAACATGTCGGTATCGTGCGACTGCGAGGGTCTTGAAGCCGAGCCCGTGGTCACCCCCAATGTGGGTATCCTCTCGTCGACCGACCTGCTCGCCATCGACCAGGCCTGCATCGACATCATCTATGCCATGACGGCCGAGGAGCACCACGACATGATTGAACGCATCGAGAGCCGCCACGGCCTGCGCCAGCTGTCCTACATGAAGGAACTGGGCATGGGCCATGACCGCTACATCCTTATCGACCTGGACAACGGCGGCAAACGCATCACCGCACAGGAGGCGGCCAAGGGTTTGAAGCCCTTTGTCCAGAAAAAATGACCAAATCAGGTACAACTAACGTTAAATAAAAACCCACTTTTAGCCAAAAGTGGGTTTTTATTTTGGGGTTTCGGGAATTTGGTGTAACTTTGGCAGGTTAAACCAACGACAAAACAATAACCTTATAAACCGAACCAAGTATGTTTGACGAGAAATTATTACAGGAAGTGACAGCAAAGGCCAAAACTTGGCTTAGTGAAAGTTATGATGAGCAGACCCGTGCCGAGGTACAGGCTATGCTCGATAACGAGGACAAGACCGAGCTTGTGGAATCATTCTACAAGATTCTCGAGTTTGGCACTGGCGGCCTTCGCGGCATCATGGGTGCTGGATGCAACCGCATGAACATCTACACCGTGGGCAGTGCAACCCAAGGCCTTGCCAATTATCTGAAGGAGAATTTCAAAGACCTTCCTCAGATCTCGGTTGTCGTTGGTCATGACGTGCGCAACAACAGCCGCCTGTTTGCCGAGACGGTAGCCAACATCTTTAGCGCCAACGGCATCAATGTCTATCTGTTTGAGGGCCCGCGCCCCACTCCCGAGGTGAGCTATGCCATCCGTCGCCTGGGCTGCCAGAGTGGTGTGAACATCACCGCTTCCCACAATCCCAAAATCTATAACGGCTACAAGGCCTATTGGGATGACGGCGCACAGGTCGTTGCCCCGCACGACGTGAACATCATCAATCACGTCAACGCCATTGAGGACGTGCGCGACATCAAGTTCAAAGGCAACCCCGACCTGATCCAGATCATCGGCGAGGACGTGGATGCTCCCTACATCGAGGACATCTACACCCTGTCGCTCAGCCCCGAAGTCAACAAGAAGTATCACGACATGAAGATTGTCTATACCCCCATCCACGGCGTGGGCCGCTACATGGTTCCCCGTTCCATCGAGCGTTGGGGCTTTGACAACATCATCCACGTGCCTGAGCAGGACGTGATGAGCGGTGACTTCCCCACCGTTGACTCACCCAACCCCGAGATGCCCAGTGCTATGGCCCTGGCCATCAAGAAGGCCGAGGAGGTGGATGCCGACGTGGTGCTCGCCAGCGACCCCGATGCCGACCGCATCGGCCTGGTCATCAGGAACACCAAGGGCAAATATGAGCTCGTGAACGGTAACCAAATCCAGATCATCTTCCTCTACTACCTGATGGTGCGCAACCGTGAGTTGGGCCGCCTGACCGGCGACGAGTACATCGTCAAGACCATCGTCACCAGCGAGACGATCGCCAAGATTGCCCGCAAGGAGAACATCAAGATGTTTGACTGCTACACCGGCTTCAAGTGGATCGCCACCATCATGCGCGAGATGGAAGGCAAGGGCCGCTACCTGGGCGGCGGTGAGGAGAGCTACGGCTTCCTGCCTGAGACCTTCGCCCGCGACAAGGATTCGGTTTCGTCCATCCCCTTGATGTGCGAGATCGCAGCCTGGGCCAAGGACAAGGGCATGACCCTGAACGACCTGTTCATCGACCTGTACATCAACTACGGCTACAGCAAGGAGCGCGGCATCAGCGTCGTGCGCCCCGGCAAGAGCGGTGCCGATGAAATTGCCCAGATGATGGTGAACTTCCGCGAGAACCCGCAGAAGACCATCGACGGCTCGCCCGTGGTATTGATCAAGGACTTCCAGAAGCTCGAGCAGCGCGACATGCGCACCGGCGAGGTCACCAAGCTTGACATGCCCGTGACCAGCAACGTGCTGCAATACTTCACCGAGGACGGCACCAAGGTATCTATCCGTCCCTCGGGCACCGAGCCCAAGATCAAGTTCTACATCGAGGTGCATGACACCCTCGACAAGAAGGAGAACTATGACGCCAAGAACGAATGGGCCGACCAGAAGATCGACCGCATCTGCCAGTCGCTGGGAATCGCGTGATTAGGCTTTAGGTGTTAGGCTTTAGGAATTGGCATCGGCCTACTGGAGACGCAAGATTTTGCGTCTCTACAGAGTGTTGACAACCATTAATAACAACCAAATAACAAACAATTTTAAAAACAACATTCATTTATGTCAGAAAAGATTCAGACTTTAAGAGACTCTGCAGGAATGCGCTGGACAGCGCTTCTGTTGCTCGCATTGGGCATGTTCTGCAGCTACATTTTCATGGACATCCTGTCGCCCATCAAGGACTTGATGGAGTCAACCCGCGGTTGGAGTTCATCGGCATTCGGTACCGAGGAAGGCGCTGAGGTATTCCTCAACGTGTTTGTGTTCTTCCTGATTTTTGCCGGCATCATCCTCGACAAGATGGGCGTGCGCTTCACCGCACTGCTCTCGGGCGTTGTGATGCTTATCGGTGCCTGCATCAAGTGGTATGCCGTGACCGACGCCTTTATCGGCACCGGACTGGAGCAGTGGTTTACCAATAACTTGAACTACATCCCTGGATTTGAAGAACTCGGTGTTGCTCCATTCACCGCTGATATGCCCGCTAGCGCCAAGGTGGCTGCTCTGGGCTTCATGATTTTTGGTTGCGGTGTTGAGATGGCCGGCATTACTGTTAGCCGTGGTATCGTGAAGTGGTTCAAGGGCCGCGAGATGGCATTGGCAATGGGTAGTGAGATGGCTCTCGCCCGCCTGGGTGTTGCCACCTGTATGATTTTCTCGCCCTTCTTTGCCAAGTTGGGTGGTGAGGTCAGCGTATCCCGTTCGGTAGCCTTTGGTGTCGTACTGATGTGCATCGCCCTGATCATGTTCATCGTTTACTTCTTCATGGACAGCAAGCTCGACAAGCAGACTGGTGAGGCCGAGGAGAAGGACGATCCGTTCAAGGTAAGCGACATTGGCAAGATTTTGACCAACAAGGGTTTCTGGATCGTATCGATGCTGTGCGTGCTCTATTACAGCGCCATCTTCCCCTTCCAGAAGTATGCCGTGAACATGCTGCAGTGCAACCTCACGTTCACCGCTGTTGACCCCAACTCGTTCTGGGCCAGTGAGAGTCTGACCATCTATCAGTATATCATCATGCTCGTTGTAGCTGCCACCGCCTTCATGAGCAACTTCATGAAGAACAAGGGTGCCAAGTATGGTCTGCTCATCGTCTCGATCGCAGCACTCATCTGCTACTGCTACATGGGTTACATGCGCCAGAGCGCTGAGAGTGTTTTCGCCGTATTCCCCCTGCTGGCTGTGGGTATCACCCCCATCTTGGGTAACTATGTTGACCACAAGGGTAAAGCCGCTTCGATGCTCGTTCTGGGTTCGTTGCTGCTGATTGCTTGCCACTTGACATTTGCCTTTATCCTGCCCATGTTCAAGGGTAGCACCGCTGCTGGTTTCATTGTGGCTTATCTGACCATCCTCGTGCTGGGCTCGTCATTCTCACTGGTTCCCGCCGCTCTGTGGCCCAGTGTGCCCAAGTTGGTGGATGCCAAGATTATCGGTAGCGCCTATGCGCTGATTTTCTGGATTCAGAACATCGGTCTGTGGCTCTTCCCGATGGCTATCGGCAAGCTTCTTGACAAGACCAACCCCGGCATTACCGATCCGACCCAGTACAACTATACCTGGCCGCTCGTGATGCTGGCTTGCCTGGGTATCGCAGCCCTGCTGTTCGGTCTCTACCTCAAGGTTGTTGACAAGAAGAAACACCTCGGCCTTGAAGAGCCCAACATCAAGCCTGAGGCTTAATTGGCTTAGGGCTTAGAGCGTTTAGCTTTTAGCAAATCTTTTAAAGGACTTTAGGGACCTTAAGGACTTAAATGACTTTAAGGTCCCTATTTATTTGAAGTGAAACACATGAGAGAACAAGTCAGAGAAACGATAGCGAACAAGGCGTGGGCACGGTGGACCGTGCTCGCTATTGTGTCATTCACGATGATGGCGGGCTATGTTGTCGCCAAGGAGATGTCCCCACTGCAGTTTATGCTCGAGAAAGCCGCTGGCGACGGCGGCATGGGTTGGACCAGCGGCGAGTTCGGCATCTTTGCCGGCTCACGCGGTTTCTTTAACGTGTTCCTGCTGATGCTGTTTGTGGGCGGTATCATCCTCGACAAGATGGGTGTGCGCTTCACGGGCGTCCTCTCGTGTGTGCTGATGCTGGCCGGGGCGGCTGCCGTCTATGGTGTCATCACCTACACGTCACCCGACCCGATGTGGAACGTGCCCCTGTTGGGTACGATCAAGCGACAAGTGGCGCTGGCCGCGCTGGGATTTGCCTTCTTTGGCATCGGCTATGAGATGTGCGGCATCACGGTGTCAAAGGTTGTGGTGCGCTGGTTCTCGGGCAAGGAGATGGCCCTGGCGATGGGTCTGCAAGTGGCCATGGCAAGGTTGGGAACCGCACTGGCGCTGGGGTTCAGCCCCATCATCGCTTTGAAATGGGGCCTGCCGCGTCCCATCCTCATCGGCGTGTTCAGCGTGGGCGTGGGCCTTATCGCCTATCTGTATTACTGCACGATGGACCGCCGTCTGGACAAGGAGCTATCGGTAGAAACGCAAAATCTCGCGTCTCCTGCAGCCCAAGACGACGAGCAGTTCCATTTCTCGGACATGAAACTCACCATCAAGAATCCGGGCTTTTGGCTCATTACCCTGCTGTGCCTGTTTTATTACTCGGCACTCTACCCTTTCCTTGACTTTGCCACCAAACTGATGATCTCCAAGTATGGGGTTGACAGCCATTTGGCCGGACTTATCCCCGCCATCCTGCCCTTCACCTCCATTGTGCTGACGCCGCTGTTCGGCGGATGGTGTGACAAGAAAGGCCGCGGCGCCACGATGATGGTCATCGGTAGCGTGATGCTCACTCTGGTACTCATCATTTTTGCCATGCCAGGCAACGCCAGCTGGCTGGCCGTGACGCTGATGTGCATATTGGGCATCGCCTTCTCGCTGCTGCCCGCGGCCCTATGGCCCGCAGTACCCAAAATCGTGCCGATGAAGCAGTTGGGCACCTCCTACTCCATCATCTATTACATCCAGAATATCGGCCTGATGCTCATCCCCGTGCTCATCGGCAAGGTGCTCGAGCGCAACACCGTAGGCGACCAGGTGGACTACACCCATTCGCTCATCATCTTCGCCATCATCGGCGTTGGCGCCATCGTCACCGCCAGCCTGCTGCTGTGGATGGACCGCAAACGCCACTACGGCCTGGAGGACCCCAACATCTCCTAAAAACCAAACGGCACAGTTCATCAAACAACACGCTTTTTTATCAAACAACACGCTTAGTCAAACAACACGCTTAGTCAAACAACTTGAACAACTTTAAACAACATCAACAACAAGAATTTAATATTTAAGTTGTTAACGTTGTTTTGGGTTGTTCAAGTTGTTTGATAAAAAAGGGTGTTGTTTGAGGTGAGTTATTGACGGTGGATGACGCTGCCGCTGGCCTGGTGGGTGGCCAGGACGAGGAGCTCGGCGATCTGGACGTGGGCGGGAGCGTTGACGGCAAATGCGACGCACTCTGCAATGTCTTCGCCGGTGAGGGGCTGGATGCCCTTGTAGACGTTGTCGGCTTTTTCCTTGTCACCGTGGAAACGGATGACCGAGAAGTTGGTCTCGACCAGGCCGGGCTTGATGTTGGTCACGCGCACGCTGGTGTGGGCCACATCGATGCGCAGACCGTCGCTCAAGGCCTTGACGGCTGCCTTGGTGGCGCAATAGACGTTGCCGTTGGCATAGGCGGCGTCACCGGCCACGCTGCCGATGTTCACCACATGACCACGGTCACGCTTGACCATGCCGGGCACGATGAGACGGGTCATCGTCAACAGGCCCTTGACATTGGCATCGATCATGGTGTCCCAATCCTCAAAGTTGCCTTCGTACTCAGGTTCAAGACCCAAGGCACCACCAGCATTGTTGACCAGCACGTCAATCTCCTGCCACTCAGGGGGCAAACTGTTGATGGCCGCTGCAGCAGCCTCGCGGTCACGCACATCAAATTCCAGCGTGATGACCCCAACGCCCATGGCCGACAAATCGTGGGCAACAGCATCCAGACGTTCGGCCCTGCGGCCCGTAATAATCATGTTATAGCCAATCATGGCCAGTTTGCGCGCGCAGGCCTCTCCGATGCCGCTTGTCGCGCCAGTCACTAAAGCAATCTTGTTCATTGTCATTAAAGATTAAATAGATTATTGGCAGCAAAGATAGTAAAAAACCTGAAGCCTAAAGCCTAATACCTAAAACCTTTTTTGTACCTTTGCCTTCGGCGAAGGTAGGCTACGCCGAGGAAATGCGAGCAAAAATGGCTTTTTGCTTGTCATTTCGCTCGACTTGCAGTACCTTTGCACCCAAATTAAAGAAGGCAATATGCAAAACATCCGCAACGTGGCCATCATCGCGCACGTCGATCATGGCAAGACAACTCTGGTAGATAAGATGTTAGCGGCAGGTAACCTGTTCCGCGACAACCAAAACATGGGTACACAAATCCTGGACAGCAATGACCTGGAACGCGAGCGCGGCATCACCATCCTGTCCAAGAACGTGTCCATCTCCTACAACGGCTACAAAATCAACATCATC
>CACYAW010000008.1 GCA_902772455.1 uncultured Bacteroidales bacterium | reverse complement strand
CACGCCGTAGCCGATCTTCTTGCCGCCGTTCTGTTTCTGCCATGCCTCGGCATAGGGCAGCAGCTGGTCGAAGTACATACCGAAGAGCTCGACAGCGTCTGAACCCTCACGCTTCTTAGCCATGATGGCCGACTTCAACTGGGTGGGAACATCGGGGAAGTCAGGCAGGAAGGTGGGATCGTCCCAACCGAAGTTGTTAGAGTAGCTCACAGTGGCACGCTCACCCTTCTGGCCTTTCTTGGTGGTGATCAACAGCACACCAAAGGCAGCACGGGTACCGTAGATCGAAGACGAAGCAGCGTCCTTCAATACCGATACCGTGGCGATGTCATTGCCGTTGAGCAGCTGCAGACCGTCCATATCGCTTACCACGCCGTCGATGACGATCATGGGCTGCGAGTTCTGGTCGTTGCTCAGCGTACCCACGCCGCGGATGCGCATCGTGGGATTGCCGTCGATGTCACCGCTGGCGTTGATGATGCTCAAGCCGGGAACGGCACCCTGCAAGGCACGCGACACATCCTGCTCGGGACGTGAGTTGAAGGTCTTGTCAACATCTACTGTCGATACGGCACCGGTCAGGTTCACCTTCTTCTGCGTACCGTAACCCACAACAACGACCTCATCAAGGAGGGCCTTGTCCTCGGCCATGACGATTCTCATGTTCGCGCTAGCGCGGGTTTCCACCGTCTTGAAACCGATGAACGAAATCTGGAGCTTGGCATTAACGCCTGCCCGTAACGAGAAGTTACCGTCCACATCGGTAGATGTGCCACGGGTCGTTCCAACCTCGACAATGCTGGCGCCGATGACGGGTTCCCCCTGTTCATCGACCACTCGGCCTGTCACAATGCTGGTGGCGGAGCTTGCCGTCACCTGGGGCGCGGGTGCTGCCTGGGCCTGGTAACCAGTGCCGCATAGCATCAACAATGCGCCCAAAAGAGCTAAATGTCTTTTCATAAGCACGTTTTAATTTGTTAATATTAAGTTGAAAAATCTGAATTATCTTTTGCCGCAGCCACTCTCCAAGAGCAGCTCTATTATTGTTTATATTTTTTAACTAAGGTGCAAAATTCTATATAATTTTTGAATTAGCCAAAAAAAGGTGGATAATTTCACAAACGCAAATGTTAAAAACATCGAAAAACTGTACAAAACACAAAATTTTTAACCAAAAACTATTATTTATGGTAGGGATAAAAGTATTTTTTTTCCAAATTGTTTGGTCATGTGAATTTTTGTTTGCAAATTTGCCTACTCTTATAGACTTTAGGTATTGGACATTAAGGTGATAGAGGCACAGCATTTTGCTTCTCAACAAAGATGTAACCAAGCCCTGAACGCTAAAAAACCACCAATAAAGAAAAGCAAGTAAATTTCAATTTTTTAATAATTAAAGTTTAGTGCGTATGAAAAAACAATTAGCACTGTTGGCCGCTCTGGCAATCGCCTGCGGAGCACCTGCCGGGATGACATCGCTTCCCAGCACGGGCTTCACAGCCAGCGCCCAGGCTAACAAAGTTACAGGCGTCATACGTGACGCACAAGGTGAGCCCCTCATCGGTGCGACCGTTAAGGTCAAGGGTACCAACCGCGGTACCGCCACCGATATGGACGGCAAGTATTCGATCAACGCCAATCCTGGCGATGTGCTCGTCGTGTCCTACATCGGCAGCAAGCCCAAGGAGGTTATCGTGGGCCGCGGCAACATGGACATTGACATGACAGCCAATGACCAAGTCCTCGACGAGGTTGTAGTTACCGCACTCGGTATCCGCAAGGACAAGAAGTCGCTGGGTTATGCCGTTGACGACTTGAAGGCCGAGGAACTGATGCGCAACAAGAGCGCCAATGCCATCAACTCCCTGTCGGGTAAGATTGCTGGTGTGAACATCACCCAGTCATCGGGTGCTGCCGGTTCGGGCGCTCAGATTATCCTGCGTGGTGGTACGTCATTAGCCGAGAACCGCGACAGTCAGCCGTTGTTTGTTGTAGATGGTGTCATTTATGACAACTCGGCAGGCGTTGTGGGCAACTCAGCATTTGACGGTATCATGAACAGTGCCACAACGTCTTCTAACCGTGTGATGGATATCAACCCCGAAGATATCGACAATATGTCGATTCTGAAAGGCCCCGCCGCTGCCGCACTTTACGGCTCGCGCGCCGCCAACGGTGTTGTTATTATCACCACCAAGAAAGGTCAAGAAGGCCACACTGAGGTCAGCTTGACCACCAGAATGATTGCCTCGATGGCCAGCAACCTTCCCAAGTATCAGAAAGAATACACCCGCGGTTATATTCAAGAGAATTATACTGCTGGTAACTTCACTGGCCTTGAGAATAAGACCGACTCATACAATAGTTGGGGCCCAAAGGCTGCTGCAGGTACTCCCACCTATGACAATCTGAAGAACTTCTTGGAGACAGGTCTGATTTGGGATACCAACTTGAGCGTTAGCGGTGGTACCAAGAACAACAACTTCTTCCTGAGCGGTTCATACTACGATCAGGACGGTATCGTTCCCACCACCGGTTACAAAAAGACAACCTTCCGTTTCAACGGTGAGCAGAGGGTAGGACGCTTCACTTTTGGCGCTAATGCCGCCTACAGTGATGCCCGCACTACCAAGACCTTGACGGGTGCCGCCCTGTACGGTTCATCGGGTACTGGTACGCTCTATGCCGCCTACAACTGGTCTCCCGTTGATGACATGCGTCATTATCTGGATGAGAACGGCCTGCGCTACCACCTGATTCCCAATCTTGATCCCTGGGACGAACGAGACAACCCCTATTGGATTGTTAACAAAAACAAGATGACCGATGACACGGAGCGTTTCACTGGTAACGTGAACGTGAAGTGGGATTTGTTTGACTGGTGGTGGATTAGCTATCGCATGGGTGTTGACACCTACACAACCGAGAGCGCTAACCAGATTGCTCCTGGAGGTGCCATCAAGAAGGTATGGGAGAATGGTATGTACAGTATCAATACTTACAAGTATCGCTACTTGAGCAACAACCTGATGTCGAACTGGAACAAGCAGTTTGGTGACTTCAATATCAACCTGATGTTGGGTGGATCGACTGACTATATTAAGACTCGCACCGACTATGAGAGAGCTTGGAACTTTATCGTTCCAGAATTTTATAGTTTCGACAATGCCCGCCAGAGCGATCAAGCCTTTAAGCATGGCAGCAGCAAGAAACGCATGGTATCGGCTTTCGGTGAGTTCCGCATGGACTGGCGCAACGCCATCTTCTTGACTGTGACTGGCCGTAACGACTGGTCATCAACTCTGCCCAAGGACAACTGGAGCTATTTCTATCCCAGCGTGAGTGGTGCTATCGCCTTCACCGAGCTCTTCCGTGAGAGCCTGCCCGACTGGTTCTCATTTGGTAAGATCCGTGCCAGCTGGGCTGAGGTAGGTAAGGATACAGGCCCCTATGAGACTCTTACTTATCAGTGGCCTGTCGGTTCCTATATTGGAGATGCTGTTGGTTTGGGTAACAGCTGGTCTCGCGGTAACCCCTATCTGAAACCTGAGCGCACCCGTTCGACCGAGGTTGGTCTGGAACTGCGCTTCTTGCAGAACCGCTTGAAATTTGATGTTGCTTACTATACCAACAACTCATTTGACATGATCCTCTCACCGCGTACGGCTCAATCAACTGCTTACATCTTCTGCTCGACCAATGCTGGTGACATTTATAACAAGGGTTTGGAGATCAGCTTGAGCGGCACGCCCATCCAACGCGAGAACTTCATTTGGGAAACCGGCATCAATATTGCCGGTAACCGCGGTACCATTGGCGACCTGATTCAGGGCCTTGATGTCATGTATCTGACCGATGTGCAGTATGGCAATGCTAAGGCTGCCAGCTACAATCACGGTAACTTCATGGGTATTGAGGGTTACAAGTGGACCCGCAATGCCGATGGCAAACTCGTCCTCGACAAGAACGGCTTCCCCACTACCAACAGTGTTGGTTATGAGGTGGGTGACCGCGAGGCCAAGTTCCAGGGTGGTTGGAATAACACCATCACCTTCTTCAAGAACTGGACCTTCAACATGTTGTGGGAGTTCCGTTATGGTGGTGACGTCTTCAACGGCACCAAGTATGCTATGTCGATGTCTGGTGTAAGCCAACTCTCAGCAGACTGGCGCAACGAGTCTCTTACTATCAGCGGTGTAAATTCTGCTGGCGAGGAGGTATCCAACACTTGGGAAGCCGATCAGATGTACATGTTTGACGGCAAGATGAAGAGTGGTTATAACATCATTAAGGACTACTACACTGGAGCTTATAACTATGAAACCCGCAACTGGATTACTTACGTGAAGAGCTTGCGTCTGCGTACCATCTCGTTGACCTATGACGTGCCTCGCAGCTTGCTTGCCCGCACCAAGTATCTCAAGCGCGCTTCTATCACTGCATCGGCCAACAACCTGCTGCTGTTCACTAACTATGATGGTGATCCCGAGGTAGCTGCTTCTGGTGCTGGTGTTGGTGGTTCATCGTCGGTAGGCTTTGACTACTGCGGTGTTCCCGCTACCCGCCAGTATGCTTTGGGCATTAACCTGGTGTTCGGTGCTGACAACGAGGCTCCTGCCCGCGTGAACAACATCGAACTCGATAACCTGAACGCTCAGATCAACGACCTGCGCAACCAGCTTGCTAACGCCCAGAACGCCAGCAACGCCCGCATTGGACAGCTCGAGAACGACCTCGCTGCTGCTAACCGTGCGCTGAACAACTGCCGCAACGACCTGAACGCTGCCAAGAACGCTGCTCCCAAGTTGGTTGACAACAGCAAGCAGTACATGAACGTGCTCGTTCACTTCCCCGTGAACAAGACCTCCATCACCGCCGATCAGCGTGCCAACGTTGAGCGCGTGGCTGCTTACCTGAAGAGCCATCCCGAGGCAACCTGCACCATCAAGGGTTATGCTTCTCCCGAGGGTCCCGCTGAGAACAACATCAAGCTCGCTGAGGGCCGTGCCGCCAGCGTGAAGGACATGCTCGTGAAGAAGTATGGTATCGATGCCAAGCGCATCAATGCTGCTGGCCAGGGCATCAGCAACATGTTTGATGAACTGAGCTGGAACCGCGTTTCGATTTGCGAAATCATCGTGAAGTAAGTTTAATCAGTTTTTAGTTTTGAGTTTTTAGTTTTAAGTCATATCACCTCATGACGATACAGTTTTCAGGCGACACAAATCCTACTTAAAACTTACAACTTAAAACTTACAACAAAAACAGAAATATAATTATGAAACTATTCAAATCAATTATATGTGGCCTGGGGGTAATGGCATTGTCGCTAACCTCTTGCAATGATTGGCTGGATGTGAATGTCAATCCTGACAGTCCCTCGTCGATTGCCGTAAATTATGACCAGCGTCTGGCTCACATTGAGTTCTATACCAATAGTGGTTTGCAATTCAGCGCATGGCGCACTACCATGGCGATGGGTGACTGGACCCGCTACTATAATGGTGGCAACTATTGGCATGTATCCTACTGGTATCCCGTTGATGGTCAAGTTACAACGACTTATCAATGGTGGTTTGTTGGCGCATACGCCAATGTCCTTGACATGATTCAAAAGGCCGAAGCTGCCGAGAATTGGCAATTTGCAGGTGTAGGCCGACTGATCAGGGCTTATGGCTTTATGGCCATGACCGACCTTTATGGTGAAATGCCCTATGAAGAAGCAGGTGTTGATACCACTGCGACTCCTCGCTATGCTGACGGCAAGACTATTTACATGGGTTGTTTGAGCGATATTGACAAGGCCATTGAATACCTCGAGAAAAGCCCAAACCAGAATCCAGTGTTGCCCACTCTGGGTAGTGGCAATGACTGGTGGAACGGCGGTAACGTGAACAAATGGACTAAACTGGCTTATCTGTTGAAGGCTCGTTGGATCAACAAACTTAACAAGAAAGGTACTGGTAGTTATAAGGATGGCAAGTATGATGCCGATGAAATCCTGCGCTGTCTTGATAAGGCCATGCAGAACAATGCTGACAACACTATTATTAACCACACCGATGATAACGGCCCAACGCATGATGTGCTGGGATGGGATGAGCCTGTTGATTATTCTCCCTTGTTCTCGGTTTGCGGTATGAATGCCGGTTACATGGTGACCAAGATGCTCTATGACAACCTGACTAACTTTGGTGGTTTTGGCGTTGAGGATCCCCGTGCCGACCACATTATCCCCTGGGCTTACAGCGCTAACAAGGATGACAATTCACGCACTGATGTGAAGTGGGTAGGCAACTGGCGCCGTTCATTGGGCGTTGACATGGCTAGCGATATTAACAGCAATGGTGGCCCCCTGCGCGCAGCGTATAATAGTGAAACCAGCAGTTGGTATATTGACACGAAGAGCGAGGCTCGCCTGGGTGACACTGTTTATGTAGAGTGCACCAGCGACTGTAAAGGTTACTTTGGTAATCCAAGCATTATCTATTACCGTTCAGGCATGAAGAATGGCTCTCCCGTTAATGCTAATTCAATGGAATCTGGCACTTTCTACACCCGTGTAAGCTCACCCACGTACGTAGGCACTTATGCTGAGTGCTGCTTCATTCGTGCTGAGGTGCTCTTTAAGAAGGGCGACAAGGCCGGCGCCTTTGCAGCCTACAAAGCTGGTGTAAAGGCTAGCTGCGAGCTGATGAATGACAAACTGAATGAATGGATCAATCCTCAAGGTGGAGATGCCAGTCTTGCTGACTGCCCGTCATTCACTCCCATGACTCAAGATGCCATCGACAATTTTGTTGAGAACGGTATCGGTAATGCCGGTAACATCACCTTGGGCCACATTCTGACTCAGAAGCGTATCGCTTTGATGTTCTCTTATGAGATCTGGAATGACATGCGCCGTTATGACTTCGATCCCAACATTTTCTTCGGTTGGTCGATTCCCGCTTATCACTATCAGGTAGCAAATGCAACCAAGGCTATCCCCGAGGGCAAGCAGTATCGCCGCTGGCGTCAGTGCTCACACGAGTATAACTACAACAGCAAGAACCTGCAGGCAATTGGTGAGAAGGTGCCCGGTGCACGCATGGCTGATGGTGAGGGTAACACTCTGCTCTGGAACCGTCAGGATGACGCTTGGACTATCCCCGTATGGTGGGACAGCGACCAGCAGTAATCCCCTACCCTGTTTGACTTAACGACGTCCGCCGAGGCTCTCGCAGCCCCGGCGGCGTTTTTTCATTATCCTTCTCTCTTTCCTCTCTGTTTTTTGTTGTAAAAATTTGGTCTATAACTTTGAAAAGTGTATTTTTGTAGGCGAAAATTATATTGAAAAATGTATTTTTTGAGAGCAATTATCTATTGAAAAGTGTCAACAAGATAGAGAATAAAACATCTAAATAATTGATTAGTAATGTTATATAGGAAAATTGAAGCAGAGATTGAAGATTTCTTGAAATCGGCAGATGACAAGATTCTAGTGCTTGAGGGGGCCCGACAGGTAGGCAAATCCTTTATTATCAGAAAAGTCGGCACTCATCTTTACAAGAATTTTGTGGAAATCAATTTTGCCGAGGATGATGAAGGTCCACGTCTATTCAAGAACATTCATTCGACCAAAGACTTTTATTTCACTGTCAGCATGATTGCTGGTGAAAAACTTGATACTTACGAAGACACACTCATTTTCTTGGATGAAATACAGCATTATCCCCAATACCTGACGATGCTGAAATTTTTCAGACAGGAACGACGATATCGTTTCATCGCTAGTGGCAGTTTATTGGGTATCGCATTGCGGTCAACAACGTCAATCCCAATTGGCAGCATCTTGCCCAAACGAATGTATCAGCTTGATTTTGAGGAGTTCTTGGTAGCAAATGGTGTCAGCCCGACTGCTCTCTACGATATCAGATCCAAATTTAATCGCTCAGAGCCATTATCCGAGGAATTGCACAATTATGTGATGAAGCTATTCCGTAGATATCTCGTTGTAGGAGGATTACCCGATGTGGTAAATATATATCTTGAGACACATAACATTGTAAAAGTGAGGGAAGTGCAGTCCTCTATTGTGCAAATGTACAAAGATGATGCCTCAAAGTATGAGAAGGATGCCGCTTCGCATCTGCATATAGGGCGAATTTATGAAATGATTCCATCACAAATGGAGAATAAAAAGAAACGCATTGTAGCCAAGGATATCCAAGGGGTCAAAGGTGACCGTTTTGACCGCTACCAATCAGATTTTGAATACCTTATCTCTTCTGGAATTACTGTTCCCGCTCATGCGGTATCAAATCCGAAGTTCCCTCTCAACGAGAGCCTGCAAAAGAATCTACTCAAACTCTATTTGAATGATGTTGGGCTATTGACAATGATGCTATTCAAGAATAATGTATCCGGAATTTTGGAAGATTTGGCTAGCATCAACCTAGGGTCGGTCTATGAGAGCGTTGTCGCGCAGGAATTGGCAGCTCATAACCATCAACTGTATTATTACGATAATCGTCATAATGGAGAAGTGGATTTCCTTGTCAATGACTATACTAACTTAAGCATATTGCCTATTGAAGTCAAGTCTGGTAAGGATTATACAATTCACAGTGCACTCAACAGGCTGTTGAGTGTACCTGATTATCATGTAAAGCATGCTTGGGTCCTCTCAAATGAGAGGGAGATAAAAACTATTGGCAACATTGTTTATCTCCCTATCTATTTCACAATGTTTTTGGACGCCAACCGTGTGTCATCAAGTGATGGGGATGACTGGTCGACCTTTTAACACTCCCATCAGTTGTCACCAGTATCGATGTCCACGACGGGAGCGGTCTCAAGCAGTTTGCGGTACAGGTCGGTCATCTTCTTGTAGAAGGCGGGATAGTCAAGGTTTTCCTGGAAGTCCTTCTGCGCATGCGCACCCATTCGTGAACGCGTGGCGGTGTCGTTGAGCAGCAGATTGATGGCGGTGGTCAAGGCTTGCTCGTCGCCGGGAGGCACAAGCAGTCCGTTCACGCCGTCCTGAACATACTCGGGCTGGGCTCCGTTGTTGCTGCAGATGTGCGCTTTGCCGGCCATCATATACTCCAAATTGCTGATTCCCAACGCTTCCTGCTGGATGGAGGGCAGGATGCCAAAGTCGGCCTGCCGCAGGTATTCCAGGATGTTATCCCTGAAACCGAGCAAGGTGACGTTGTTGACCATGCCTGCAGCCACGATAAACCCCTTGATTTTTGCCTTGTATTTGGGCTCTCCTTCGCCGATGATGGCCAGGTGGTACTTTGACTTGTCCACATGGGTCAACGCTCCCAGGAGCGTATCTATGCCCTTTTCTGGGGCCAGTTTGCCATGGTACATGATCAATGCCTGGTGAGGGGCCAAGCCTAACTCACGGCGCAGTTCAGGCACTACAGTGCCGATGTGGCTGTCACAGACGCTGTCGCGAAGGACCACAGCCCGGTCAGCATAGGTTTTCTTGGCCTTGCCCAAGAAAGCGTCGCGCGCCATCTCGGAAGAGAAAACGAAGCAGTCGATGGACTTGTACAACTTGGTGTACATGTAATTCTTCTTGGGCCTGTAAACGCCGTGCACGCTCACGACGACGCGTGTGTCACGGTTCTCGCTGATGCGGCGCGCCATCACCGCCATGAAGGCGTCCTTGAAGCTGTGCACATGTATGATGTTCTTGCCCTTGCGCAGCAGGCGGGCGAATCGCACCGGACTGTCGATGTCGGTCACACCCTTGAGCGGGAGAATAGAGATCGGGAGTTCCAGACGACGGTACTGCTTGAGCACGATGGGACGTTTGCGGCATACCACCTCGACATAGAAATCCTTATCATTGCGCAAACGGTCCACCAAGTCATAGGTATACTGCTCGGCACCAGTCCAATGCTTGTTAGAAACGATATGGAAAACGTTGATCATTCAACAATGTGGCACAGGATTTTAATCTTGTCCTGCGACGGCACGAAATTACAATTTTTTTTTGTGACTGCCATCAATAAACATAAAAAACAGTCAACCTTCCCAGGCTAACTGATTTTTATTCTTGCTTAACTAGTTCATACATAGCAGGCCCTGATGATGGGGCCATACCATTTCTCGATTAACACTTAAAGGATACTAATTTCTTCTATTGCACAGTTATTTCTATTACTCTATATCCATAAAACCTAAAGTCATGTCATGGATTTTGCCTTTATACTTGAATTATGGTTATGATTGCAATAGCAAAAATACAAATAATTCAAACATGGAAATGATTTTTACAAATCCATAACATCAATAATTGTTGCTAGTAAATATTCTTGATATTTTAATACCAAAATAATACCGAAAAAACACGTTGAAATGGCGATTTTAGAATACAAGCAAAATTCAATTTTCTTTGGTGTTACGCCAGTTAACCGGGCTCTTACCGACCATTTTCTTGAAGGTGCTTGAGAACGTGGAAAGGGAGCTGAAGCCCACCCTTGAGGCAATCTGTTCCATCGATGTTTCAGGCTCCTGGAGCATGATGGATTGCGCCTCATGTATACGCATCTTGGCCACCCACTCATAGAAAGTCATGTGCCGCACCTCGTTTAGGTAGCGTGATAGATAGCTGCGGTTGGTTCCCATGGCGCGTGCCGCCTGTTCGATAGTCAGGCCAGCGGTGCGGTAGCCGCCTTGCTCACGCCAGCGCATCTCCTTGTCCTGCATGACCTGTTGCAAAGGTTCGCTCAAGGTTGAAATTCCATTCTTTTCAACATCATCATTATAGTCCTGGGCATCAATCTGTTCAGTATCCTCAGGCTGAAGAATAGCTGCAGCCACCGTATTGAAGCTGAACGAGAACTCGATGGTATAGATAAAGGTATAAATGAACAGGACAATACCCAATGCCAATTGATAGACACCCACCCATCTGGGGCACAAACATACAATGGGAGCCGAAATGATGTACACCATGATTCCCACCCCTACTCCAGGCATCCAGTGCATGAGATTCTCAACGACATCGGAGTAATAGGTTTTCAGGTCCTTGATGGCACGACGATAAATGACCACACACTTATAGATCAATATACACGTGATGATAAACAACGCAACGCAGGCGAGGAGAACACCAAAAGACTGGATGCGACGATTGTCTATAAAATAATTGATAGACAAGTAAATAGCATAGGATAACACCGTAACGAGCGCAATCAAACGCTGTCTCCTTACCATCAATGACGGAGCAAGCATGGCACAGAAGCCGGCAGTGAACAACAATGTAGCCGCGCAATAGGTGAACAAGTAAACGGAAACCGATAGCGCAGGGTCATTGATAGCGAAAAAGAAGCGTATCAACCACTGGAACAGTATCTCCAACCCAAACAACAGAATGGTTAACGCACATGTGTTCTTGGCCCTGCGGTAAGAAAAATGTGCTTTTTCACCAGGTATCCTGACTAACAACAAGAGAACACCCAGCAGGATAGCCACCACCCAGCCGATCAACACAAGATAATATTCAATGGTAATAAAATCCATTTCCGTTATGAAGCGGGTGCAAAAATACAAAAAAAACACAGTTATCCGTTTATTTGGTGCCCTTTTGCTAAAAGATTCGCATATTTTCTTGATTTGTTTTATTTTTGCGCAACTATTTATGCCAAACAATATGTTATCTAACACTTTATATGACATCTCACTGATATGTTCAATGGCTGTTACGACAACTTTTGGACTTGTGCTACTATGCGCAGGCAACGCAAAAGTCTCTAGTTCTCCCTATCTAAAAAAGTTGAAACTGGCCTTTTCCATAGTCCTGTTGCTTGTCGGGGGCACTGCGGCCCTGCAGTGGTCAATGCAGCTGAGCGAGACCAATCCTCTTGCCGAATCAGCACTAAACGTCACGCTGGTGACTACCGGATTCTTACTGTTTTATTTAGCCTTTGTCCCGCTTACCGGGCCCATCAAACTGACAAGAGTTCGCCAATTCATCATCTTCACCACATTTCTGGCATACATGACCCTCTTGTGGACCTCGATAACGCGATCCCCCACCCTCTCCCGAATCATATTAGTCATTTCTATCGGTCTGTTTTTCTTTGAGTTAGTCCGCGTGAACATCGTCTTCTTCTACAATTATAAGACGCTTAGCGACTCACATCCTGAACCAGATAGCGAAGAAGGAAGGCGCTGGAATGTTCTGAACATGAGCGTGAACATCATTATCGTGCTGAGCATTAGCGCTGCCCTGTATATGCTCTCGGTTGTATTGGCGCAACAATACAAGGCAATCTATCACCTGGCTATGCTGCTGGTATGGGGATACTTGTTTGTCTCGTTCATTAACACTATAATAAACTTTAATACACTGTCAATCAATAACATAAGTGAACAAACACAGCTAAATGAACAACCCAATCAAGCCTCTATACATGGCGACTTATCCCCCAAGGTGAAGCAATGGGTAGAGAACGGAGGCTACCGCATGTCGGGAATCACAATGACGCAAGCCGCTCAGGAAATGTCAACCAACATTGTCTATCTGTCGCAATATATCAACACACACTACGGCTGCAATTTCAAGAGCTGGATTGCCCGGCTACGAATCAATTATGCCAAGCAACTGCTTGTCACAACGTCCATTACAATCGACATGGTAGCCGCAAGGGCAGGATTCTCTAACAAGGCGCAATTTATCTCGGCATTCAAGACTCATGAGGGCTGCACCCCTGGAGTCTGGAGACAACAACAGCAACAGTGAAACCGTTGTCAAACACAGAACAAGGCACGACCGGCAATAAAGCGATCGTGCCTTGATAGTCTTTTAGACAGATGGGGGACCACTCCCCTACTCTATCATTCCTTTTGTGCTTCGCCTGTGAACAGCTCCTTGATGCCTCCAATGGAGCCTAACAGGTTGGTAGCCTCATAAGGCAGGTAAACGGTCTTGGTCTTGTCACCGCTAGCAACAGTATCGAGCATCTGGATGTACTTCTGGGCCAGCAGGTAATTGGCGGGATTGGTGCTCTTGCCCACAGCCTGCGTGATCTTATCGATGGCTACAGCTTCGGCCTCGGCTTTACGGATACGGGCCTGTGCCTCACCCTCGGCGCGCAGGATTTCGGTCTGTTTGTCGGCCTCGGCCTGGTTGATGCGTGCGGTCTTTTGACCCTCGGACTGAAGAATGGCGGCTTGTTTCTGACCTTCGCTGGTAAGAATGGTGGCACGCTTGTTACGCTCGGCCTGCATCTGCTTCTCCATAGCCTGGAGTACGGTTTGAGGCGGCTGGATATCCTGCAGCTCAACGCGGTTGACCTTGATACCCCACTTGTTAGTAGCGTCGTCAAGCACGGCACGCAGTTTGGAGTTGATGGTGTCACGCGAGGTAAGCGTCTGGTCCAGTTCCAGTTCACCGATGATGTTACGCAAGGTGGTCTGGGTCAGTTTCTCGATAGCGTTGGGCAAGTTATTGATTTCATACACAGCCTTGAAGGGATCCATAATCTGGAAATAAAGCAGTGCATTGATCTGCGTCATTACGTTATCCTTGGTAATCACGTTCTGCTTGTCGAAGTCATACACTTGCTCGCGCAGGTCGATGACATTGGTGGTGCGGTAACGGCCGTGTTCATAGGCCACAATGCTCTTGGCGCGGTCGATGAACGGGATAATAATATTGATACCGGGCTTGAGAGTGGCATAATATTTACCCAGGCGTTCGATAATCTTGGTCTCGCTCTGCGGGATGATTACAAGGCTATTCTTTACCAGAATGAGGGCCAACAGAATAACGACGATCAGAAAAATTGTTAATGTGGATGGCATAATTCTATAGTTTTAAGTTGATAATTCTTTGTATCTAGTCAGTAAAACACCATATTCTTTAAGTTTGACAGCTGGAGTCAGACAGGTTCAACGGTGACGATGATGCTGTCCATCTTGACGACGCGAACGCGGGCGCCCTGAGCGATAGCACTACCGTCGGCACTGCGTGCCTTCCAGTCATCGCCATCAATGGCAACACGTCCATATCCGCCGGCAACGATGTCTTCGCTAACGCGTCCTTCCTGGCCAATCATAGCCTCGGCGTTGCTGAGACGCTCGCGGTTGGGCTTGTGAAGCTTCTTGATGAGCGCAGGCCTAACAAGCAGAAGGCTTAAAGCCGAAACGATAGCAAAAATGATAATATGCCAAGTGAGTGATGCGCCACAACCGGCAATGATGGCCGAAACAGCTGCGCCAATAGCGAAACACAAAATGAAGAAATCGCCTGAGGATAATTCAAGGATTAGGCACACAATGGAAATGATTACCCAGATGAGCCAGAGGTTGGATGTGAAATACTCGATCATAACTTATCATTTTTAACGGTTAACTCAATTCATAGACGTATCCTAGCAGAAGAGGAGTAAGGTCTCCACAAAGATAGTTATTTATTGTTATCCATGCAAATTTCATGCCAAAATAATCAAAAAAACACGCACAATCACACGAGTAAAGGCAAATTTTGAAATCTCAAGCGGTCAAAACGCGATTTTGAGCTGTTTTTCATGCAATTAGCGTTTTTTGCCAAAGGTTCAGAAAATCGGGTAGGGGGGATCAGTGGCACAATTAGCGCATTACAGCGGTCCAACAACCATATCGCATGAAAACAAGCGTTCAAAACTTGCCCAAATATGCTTGTTTATAAAAATAATGTGTTATCTTTGTGTCCCGCTTTTCAAAACTCAACCCGATATGACCGAAATCAATTACATGACTCAAGGCGATGTCCAGATGCCCCGCTTGAACCATCAGGCCGTGCAGGACTGGATTGTGCAGGTAGCACAACATCATGGCCAGCGCGTTGGATGCCTGACCTATGTCTTTTGCGATGACGAATACATCCTTGCCACCAACCGCGAATTTCTTGGGCATGACTATTACACAGACATTATCACGTTTGACTACACTAACTCCCGCCACATCGCGGGTGATATGGTCATCTCGCTCGACACCGTGAAAAGCAATGCCGACATGCTGGGTGTGCCATACGAGAATGAGCTCATGCGCGTCATCATTCATGGCGTGCTCCATCTGTGCGGCATCAACGACAAGGGTGAAGGCGAGCGTGAGATCATGGAGCAACACGAAAACGAAGCATTGGCCATACTGCCCAAAAACGTATTTCAGGCATGAGAAACGACTATGATGTCATCGTGGTGGGAGCCGGCCATGCCGGTTGCGAGGCAGCCAGCGCGGCTGCCCGGTTGGGTTCACGCACGCTGCTCATCACTATCGACATGAACAAAATTGCTCAAATGAGCTGCAATCCTGCCGTTGGAGGCATCGCTAAGGGGCAAATTGTGCGTGAAATTGACGCCATGGGCGGACAAATGGGTATCGTCACGGACCGCAGCAGCATCCAGTTCAGAATGCTCAACCGCAGTAAAGGTCCTGCCATGTGGAGCCCCCGTTCCCAAAGTGACCGCCAGCAGTTCATCCTGGAGTGGAGAGAGGTGCTGGAAAACACGCCAAACCTGTTCATGTGGCAAGATTCAGTCAATGAATTCGTCATCAAGGGTGGGGTAGTGACAGGTGTCAAGACCGTCCTGGGACTGACTTTTACAGCCAAAGCCGTCATCCTCACTGCAGGCACATTCCTTAACGGATTGATGCATGTGGGAAAGGTGCAGACACCAGGCGGACGCGTTTCAGAGCCTCCCGCACGAGGCATCACCGACCAGCTGGCGCAGCTCGGATTCACTGTTGGCCGCATGAAAACGGGAACTCCGCCACGCCTTGACGAGCGTTCCATTGACTTTTCACAATGCATCAGACAGGACGGAGAGCATGATTTTCATCATTTCTCATTTCTGCCCGGCATCGGTTCACGGTTGCCACAACGTCCTTGCTGGATCGTTCATACCAATGACGAGGTCCATGAGGTGTTGCGCAAGGGGCTTCCCCAATCCCCCCTCTACAATGGTCAAATCACCAGCATCGGTCCCCGTTATTGCCCCAGTATCGAGACAAAAATCGTCACTTTTGCCGACAAGACCTCTCATCAGCTCTTTATCGAGCCCGAAGGTGCCACCACCCATGAGATGTACCTCAACGGCTTCTCGTCCTCACTACCCTGGGATGTCCAGATCGAGGCATTACGCCACATTCCTGCCCTGCGCGATGTGCACGCATTCCGTCCTGGTTATGCCATCGAGTATGACTTCTTTGACCCCACGCAGCTTTATCACACGCTGGAGTCAAAACTCGTCAAGAACCTCTTCCTCGCCGGGCAGGTAAACGGCACAACGGGATATGAAGAAGCCGCCGGACAAGGACTTATCGCCGGCATCAATGCCCACCAGAACGTCACGGGTGGAGAGCCCTTCACACTCGCCCGCAACGAGGCCTATATCGGAGTGCTCATCGACGACCTTGTGACCTGTGGAGTGGACGAGCCCTACCGCATGTTCACCTCACGTGCCGAGCACCGCATCCTGCTGCGGCAAGATGATGCCGACATGCGCCTCACCGAAAAAAGTTACCGTTTGGGCCTTGCCTCCCGTGAGAGATATGACCTGATGTGCTCCAAGCGCAAACAGATGGATGAACTGACCGCCTTTTGCCGACAATTCACCGTCAAAGCCGCTGTCATCAATCCCATGCTGGAGGCCAACAACGCGCAACCGCTCACCCAAGGGCAACGCCTGCACGACTTGTTGCTGAGGCCGCAGCTCAACATGGACATGCTAGCCACGGCGCTCCCCGAATTGCGTGAGCAGCTCGACAATCTGGAAAACGACCGCCAGGAAGAGATTATCGAGGCCGCAGAGATAGCCATCAAGTATAAAGGCTACATTGAACGCGAGAGTTTGATTGCCGACCGGGTTTCACGCCTTGACAACGTGACCTTGAAGGGAAAATTCGATTACACGCAAATCCATCAAATTTCCACCGAGGCCCGGCAAAAACTACAAGCCATCGATCCCGAGACCGTTGGGCAGGCGTCACGCATCCCAGGAGTCTCGCCTAGCGATATCAATATCCTGTTAGCCCTGCTGGGCAGATAATTGTTCCACGTGAAACAATATTAACTTAACATACTGATTTACAATGAATAAACAAGAATTAGAAAAAGTAAAAAGCGTGGTCCGCAACATTCCGGACTTTCCTGTTCCAGGCATCCAGTTTAAGGACCTGACCACCGCTTTTAAGGACACTGAAGCCTTACAGATCATGACGCGTGCCATGGCCGACCTTTACCGCGACAAAGGCGTGACCCGCGTCGTGGGCATTGAGGCGCGAGGCTTTATCGGTGGCGCTATCCTCGCCACCCAGCTGAATGCCGGTTTCGTACCCCTGCGCAAGCCCGGCAAATTGCCCGCCGAAGTCATCCAGAAATCCTATACCAAGGAATATGGCACCGACACCATCGAGATCCACAAGGACGCCATCACACCCGATGACGTGGTTGTAATCCATGACGATCTCCTTGCCACTGGAGGCACCATGCTCGCTGCATATGAACTGGTGAAGTCGATGAATCCCAAGAAGATTTATATCAACTTTATCTGTGACCTGGCCGACCTGCACGGACGTGACGTCTTCCCTAAAGATGTGGAGGTAACCTCGCTGTTCACCTTCTGACACAGTTGACGGGACACACATCAGTTGACGATGACCGACGACTTGAAGTTGAAGCTATCGCTGCTTCCCGATGAGCCTGGCGTTTACCGCTACCGCAATCGGGAGGGCACCATCATCTACGTCGGTAAAGCAAAAAACCTCAAGAGACGGGTCAATTCCTACTTTAACAGGGAACACGCCTCGTTGCGCACGACCATGCTTGTGCGTAACATCGCCGACCTAGAGTACACCGTCGTCAACACAGAGGAAGAGGCCCTTGATCTGGAAAATGCCCTTATCAAGGAATTCCAGCCCCGCTACAACGTCCTTCTCAAGGACGACAAGAGTTATCCTTGGATATGCATCACGGGAGACCTGTATCCACGGGTTTATATCACCCGCGAGGCACGCGCCAAGGGCGAGCGGTTCTACGGCCCGTACCCCAAAGTTGAAGTCGCCAAGGTGCTCATCGATACTATCCGCCAGATTTACCCGCTGCGCACATGCCGCCTGCATGTTTCACGTGAAACAATCGAAGCGGACAAGCACCGCTTGTGCCTGCAATACCACATCCACAGGTGTGAAGGTTGCTGCAAAGGCCTCGTCAGCGCTGAACAATATGGCGGTTATATCAGCGAGATCCGCCAGATTCTTAATGGCGATACCCACCAGTTGATGGATCTGCTGGTGGAGCAGATGCAGCAACTGGCCAGTGAACTGAGGTTTGAAGAAGCCGAAGCCGTGAAGCGGCGTTACAAACTGTTGGAGCATGTGCGGCGCCGTTCGGTCATTGTGAGTCCCAGTATCCACAATATCGACGTCTTGGGAATGCTGCGTGACGATGACGCGGCATGGGTCAACTTCATGCACATGCGGGGTGGGGCAGTGGTGCAGTCCATCACCTTGGAATACCGTCTCTCGACCGGCGATGAGACCGATGACGAAATCATGTCGATGGCCTTTGCCGAGGTGCGGCAGCGCTTTTCCGAGACCTACCAGCGGGACCGTGTCAACGAGGTCATCGTCAACGTCCTGCCCGATGTAGAGTTTGAGGGCATCACGTTCACCATACCCAAACGGGGTGACAAGAAACACCTGCTTGACATCGCCGTCAAGAACGCCATCCAAAAGCGTACCGACCGCTTGCGCGCCATGGAAAAACTCAATCCAGAGCAACGCATGACACGCACGCTGACCACGATGCAGCGCGACCTGCGCATGGCGGTGCTGCCGCGGCATGTGGAGTGCTTTGACAACAGCAACATCAGCGGATCAAGCCCTGTTGCCTCTTGTGTGGTTTTCCGCAATGCCAAGCCTTCAAAGAAAGAATACCGGCACTTCAACATCAAGACGGTAGAAGGGAGTGACGACTTCGCATCAATGCGTGAAGTCATCATCCGCCGTTACAGCCGCTTGATGCAGGAAGGTCAAGAGCTCCCGCAGCTGTTGATTGTCGATGGAGGCAAGGGTCAGGTGACCTCGTCGCTCGAAGCGCTCGAAAGCATCGGCCTGCAAGGCCAAATGGCCGTTGTGGGCATTGCCAAGCGCCTCAACGAGGTTTATTTCCCTGGCGACAGTATTCCATTGTACATCGACAAGAACAGCGAGACACTGCACGTCATCCAGCGCCTGAGGGACGAAGCACACCGCTTTGCCATCACCTTCCACCGCAAGCAACGCAGCAAGGGGCAGGTGCGCAGCGCTCTTGACAACGTGCCTGGCATTGGCCCCAAGACACGCACGACGCTGCTCAAGCAGTTCAAGTCGGTCAAACGCATCCGCGAGGCCAGCGAAGAAGAACTTGCAGCCGTTATCGGCCCAGCTAAAGCCCAAGCAATCATCAATGCCCTGACTGAACAGCCAGAGCCTGCCACCGGCACCGGGCAAGACAAAGAGAATAATCAGTAAACACCAAAATATCAATGATTAAGATGAAACGCTTCGTCATTTTTGGAAACACCTATCAGCGCGACGACACCAACGACGTCAAGGCATTGCTAGAATACCTGCGCCAACACGGTCTAGACATAGCAGTGGAGCGTGAGTATCTGGATTATTTGGGTTATGGTAACAGCGACGGTATTGCCTCGTTTGAAGCAAGTGAAGTGCCCGAGGCCGACATGGCCCTCTCGCTGGGTGGTGACGGCACATTCCTCACCACTGCCATGTGGGTGTCACGGCAGGGCATGCCCATCCTGGGCATCAACCTGGGGCGTCTGGGCTATCTCACCACGGGGCATCTCGACGAGAACCGCAAAGTCATCGACGAGGTGCTTGCGGGGAATTACCGCATCGAGGAACGCACGATGCTGCAAGTCGAGTGCGACCAGGTGGACATTCCCCACCCGTGGGCGCTCAACGAGGTGGCCATCCTGCGCCATGACACGTCATCGATGCTGGATATGGAAACCCGTTTGCGCAGCCACATCCTCACCACCTATCGCGGTGATGGCTTGATCGTGAGCACCCCCACGGGTTCAACGGCCTATAACATGAGCGTTGGCGGCCCTATTCTGGAGCCCACCACATCTTGCCTGGTACTGTCTCCCATCTCTCCCCACTCGTTGACGATGCGTCCTCTTGTCGTTCGCGACGACAGCATCATCGTGGTGCGCACCCACACGCGCGCCACCCATTACGAAGTGAGTATCGACGGCGAGGTCACCCTTTGCCCCACAGGTTCAACGCTGACCATCAATCGCGCCGACCACTGCGCCCGTGTGGTTCAGCTTGCAGGCAATAACTTTGCAAGCACCCTGCGCCAGAAACTCCTCTGGGGCACCGATAAGCGGTGATACCACAAACATAGCCTCAATTGATAAGTCAAGCGGCAACAGACGTTTCATTAGTTTACGTCTATTGCCGCTTGTATTGGGTGAGTCGTCTCAATTACTCGATGTAGAGGCGACGATGAGTCAATACTGACCTGTAGATATGAATCATGTGATCGGCCAACTCCTTTGCCGTAAAGCGTTCGGTATTGGCATAAGCAGCTTTCAGAATCTCAGCTCTCCTGTTTTCATCCTCCAGAACATCACTCAGTTTCTCGGCACCGTCATGAGGGCTATCATAGTAGATGACACCGTCAGCACCAAATTCACGCGCTTTGGCCGAGTCTTTGCAGATAACGAGGGCTCCACTGCGCTGTGCATTGATAATCTTGAAGAGGTCACGTGAGCGTTCAGAAGTGGGGAGAATAACGGCCTGAGCCATTTTGCACACGGCAGTAAGGTCGGCCTGGTGCACCTTGTCCACCTGTTTGAAGCGGTGGAATATGTGCAGATTGTGAGCCTCCTCCTTGATGACATGATCAAAGAAGTCGGTGCGGTAGCCAATCATCACAACAGAAATCTTGCGATTGCGCAACTCGTGGATGAGCTTCATCGCCTCAATGAGGTTATCATCCTTGTCAAGGCGTCCCTTATACAAAATAAACTTTTGGGGCAGGTGATACTTCTCGCGCAGGATCTCGAACATGTTGTCGGGAACCGAATCATCACATCCGTCAAAGAAGCAGGGATGTACCACTTCGACATTGTCGGGATTCACATGATAGTGGTCGATGATGGCTTGACGGTCCACCTCATTGAGGGCAATGACACGCTTGGCAATCTTGCAAGCCTTGCGCGCACGGCGCTGCATGAGCATGCGTTCTACCCACCCATTGGCACAATGATACAAGGGGTCGGTCATGGTAAACACCGTGGGGAAATTGCTGCCTGCAAAACCCGATGCTATACCATCGTCAATGCCATGGAACGTGTTCACGCCATGACCCTTTGCCGACCTGACAATGCCGCTTCCCGTGTACCAACGGCTCTTGCTGTGAACATAATTGCGGGGGAATTTCACACGCACACTGTCCTCGTTGAACAATGCCGTGAGACGCTTGTTTGACTCGTTCTTGGGAGAGTACAGGATGTAGTAATTATCAGGATAATTCTTTGCCAAAGCCTTAATCAGGATGCGTCCATAGTAAGACGTATCGTCATTCTCCATGATAATCTTGCGACCACCGTAACCTACTACCATAATTCTTTATGTTTTGTCGTTTTGTCCTGGTTAGTTATTGATTCACTCCTTCAACAGTTCTCAAACTGTTGACAATCTGCAAAGGTAATATTTTTTTTCTTTCTATGCTCCCTTTCTGCCTGTTTTTTGGATAATTGAGTTAAATTTGCACCAAAATTTGAATGCGATGAAACGATTAGTAACGATTTTTCTTGTCATGGCAGCTATGATGCTTCCCGTGACCAGCAGCTGCAGTTCCTCACGACACAATACACGAGACCTGTCTCCTAGTGAGGTGTTTACAGTGACCGATGACGATATCGCCAACGAGACACTGAGGATTAACCGTGCCCTGCAGGGTGAGTGGAAATATAACGGGCCTAGCGTTGGCATGAGCGGCAGGAATATGCTCTCAGGCATAGCTAAGCCTATCGCCAAGAGCAAGTTGAAGAAAAAGCTCAAGAATGCCTTCAAGCAGATTGGACTCGATAAAGCCCGTCCCCAATTCGAGTTCGATGCTGACGGTTCTTGCTCGGTAAAGATGTTTGGAATGGGCCTTAAGGGTACCTACAATTATAACCCGACGACCGAGAAAATCTCCTTCAAGTGGCATGGCGTTCCCCTTAGTGCCAACCTCAGGCGCGACGGAAAGAAACTGCATCTCACCTTTGATGCAGACAAATTGCTGAAGCTCCTGAGCCTGATGGGCCGTTTCAGCGACAGCTCGGCCATTAAAGCCCTATCTACGCTTCTCGACAATTACGAGGACGTGATGGTGGGCTTTGAACTCAAGAAATAGTAGGTCATCTGATCATTACAACGAAAAGGGGAAGGCGATGAAGGCCTTCCCCTGATTTTTATGTCTCCTGCCTGAATGTTAACGGCGAGGCGGTTTGTTCATCTGCTGCTTGCCTTGATTGACGGCCTGCTTTTTGGTCATCATACCAGGCTGGCTCCTGCTGCCGGGCTGGCTCCTGGGAGTGCTCACGCTAGGCTTGGGCTGCGATCTGTCAGAGGGAGCGCCAAAGGTGCGTCCGTTGTATGCACTGTGGTCAAAGTAGCGGTTGGAACCCTTATAAACCTGATAGCCCGGAGGTGCAGCACGATAGTAGCGGTTCTTGGGATACCGGTTATAGATGGTGAACACAAACTTCTTGTTCTCCCACGAGACAGGGCGATAGAAGTACTCCAACTGCATGTAGTACTGGTATTGTGCAGGTGAAAGCACAAACCTGAGTTCGTTATTGCGACGGGTCCAGAAGGTGCCGAAGATGTCATCATACACGTCCAGACACATGATGTAATCCATATTGATTTCAAACACGGCATTATACTGGTCGTCACTCAGTCCAAGTTCATAGGCCATCTTGTCGGTCAGGAAGAAAGCCTGATCGCGGGCCGACTTGTAACTCATCGCATTGGCGGCCGCCCCAAGGGTCAGCACTGCCACCATTGTTAAGATAAACCTTTTCATAGTGCGTATGTTTTAACTGTTTATAAATATTTGTTGCCTCAAAATTAGTCTTATTGATGAACTGCTGCAAATTTTTTAGACAAATATTCATAAATAATCGACTAATCAACCCTCAATCTGCATATTTCATGCCTGTGAGACATTGAAACCACCCGAATGGCCAAATCAAACGCCAAAGAGCATGTTTTCATCGACAACGCAAGCGTTTTTCTTGATTTTTCCTAGCATGTTAGAGTTGTGTTTCGGGGTTTATTAGTAATTTTGCGAACTATGTTCGACTTCACGCCTATCGTCCGCAACCATTTCCTGAGCCGCTTGCAGGAGCATGCGCGCTACATCGACCATGCCGATGCGGTGCAACAGGGTGAGCTGGTGCGCCTGATCGAGAAAGCGGCTTTGACGCGCATCGGGCGCAAATATGACTTTTCGTCCATCAGGACTTACCGGCAGTTTGCGTCAACGTTGCCGTTATATTCCTATGAAGACCTGCGCCCTCAAATCATGCGCATGGTTAACGGCATCAAGGATGAACTGTGGCCAGGGCGCTGCATGAATTTCGCGCAGTCATCGGGCACCAGCGACGGTCGCAGCAAGTACATCCCTATCACGCGCGAATCGTTCCAGTGGAACCATTATCCCGGAGCCAGCGATGTCGTGTCCCATTACCTGAATTTGAATCCCGGCAGCCGCATCTTTTCGGGAAAAGCCTTGATTCTGGGAGGCAGTTTTGCCAACAACCTGCAGTTGAAACCCGGGGTGAGGGTAGGGGACCTGAGTGCCAACCTCATCGAGAACATGAACCCCCTTGCCAATCTGGCGCGCATTCCCAGCAAGCAAGTGGCCCTCTTAGAAGACTGGAACGAAAAGCTGCCCCTCATCGTCAATGCCTCTATCGGCCAGAATGTGACCAACCTGAGCGGTGTGCCCTCATGGTTCCTCACCGTCCTGCGCGAAGTGCTCAAGAAGAGCGGAAAATCGAGCATCCACGAGGTGTGGCCCAACCTGGAGGTATTCTTCCACGGCGGCATTGCCTTTGAGCCATACAGGCAGCAATATGAACAGATTTGCGACATGTCCAAGATGCACTTCTTGGACACCTACAATGCCAGCGAGGGTTTCTTTGCCGTGCAGAGCGACTGGTCGACCGAAGCGATGCTGTTGCTGCTTGACGTGGGTGTGTTCTACGAGTTCCTCCCTGTAGAGGAGAGCGACAGCGAGACGCCCGAGGTCTTCCCGATTTGGGAGATTGAGGCCGGACGCACCTATGAGCTCATCATCACCGCCGCTAACGGCCTGTGGCGTTACCGTCTGGGCGACACTGTAAAGGTCGAGCAGCTCAATCCCGTGAAAATCACCATCGCGGGTCGCACACGCAGCTTTATCAACGCCTTCGGCGAAGAGCTGATGGTGCACAATGCCGACCACGCCATCGCAATGGCCGAAAAGGAGACGGGTGCCGAGGTACTCAATTATACCGCTGCACCGGTTTATGCCCAGGATGGCAAAAAAGGCCATCACCAGTGGCTCGTTGAGTTTGCCCGCGAGCCTCAGGACAAGGACCGTTTCATGCAACTGCTTGATCAGCACCTGCGAGAGGTCAACAGCGACTACGACGCCAAGCGCACAGGCGACATATTCCTGGCCCCACCGTCGCTGGTAGTCGCACCTGCGGGACTATTCGACCGCTGGCTGGCCTCCACCGGCAAACTGGGCGGCCAGCGCAAGGTTCCCCGCCTGAGCAACAACCGCAAAATCATCGAACAGATGCTTGCTCTAATTGACCAGTAAATACACCAAACATGAACAACAAACTAGAGAATAGAGAAAAACAGTTTGAAGAAGTTCTTCACATAATCCAGTTTCATCGGTCAAGAGCATTACAAAGCGTTAATGAGGAATCCTTGATGATGAGCTGGGAAGTCGGGAAACTTGTATCCCAGCGGTTAAAGAGTAATGAATGGGGAAGTAAGGTGGTAACGCTGCTTTCAGAATACTTGCGAACACAGGATCCCTCCTTAAAAGGATACAGCCGCAGGAATCTGTATAACATGGCTATGTTTTACAACGAGTATTCCTGTGATGAATTTGTAGACAAGGTCCAAGGATTGGCTCTACCCGAATTTGTGCAGACCGAAACTGCACAGAATAAAGACATAATTGTGCAGATGTCATCTGCACAATTACCACAGATTCTCCTACTCACTACTTTTTCTAACCACGTCGAGATTTTAACTCACTGTAAAACAATAGAAAAGAGAATTTTCTATATACTCTATACCTATAAAGAGCGATTGAATAACAAAGAATTGAAGCGGTGCATCTTGAATGATACCTATGGTTCTTTGATTGGAGGTGATAAAACTAATTTTTCATCAGGTTTGAAAATGGTTTACCCACAAGCTCCAGCTCTTATCAAGGACAGGGCTTTCCTGGATTTCCTGAGTTTACCGATTAGACACAACGAGAAGCGCCTACACAAAGGGATTCTAGAACACATCAAGCAGTTCGTTTTGGAATTAGGGAAAGATTTTTTGTTTGTCGATAGTGAATTCCCGATTAAGGTGGGTGGTTCAACTTTTAAAATCGATTTGCTTTTTTACCACAGAGGTTTGCAATGCCTGATCGCCATTGAATTAAAAGCAAAGCAATTTAAGCCCGAATATGTCGGCCAACTCGAATTCTATCTCGAAGCTCTAGACAGAGATGTAAAACGAAGTAATGAGAATCCTAGTATCGGTATTCTTCTTTGCCAGTCTGCTGATCATCATGTAGTCGAATATGCAATGAACCGGAGCATGAGTCCCACCATGGTCGCTGAGTATCACCGGCAACTGATTCCCAAAGAGGTTATTCAAAAATCATTGGATGAGTTTTGTTCTTTTCTAAACGATAATCAATAGAATTGCTTAATAACCTATCCACCATGTGGAAGAAGTTGATTCATAGTAATATCGGAGCCGCAGTGCTGAATATGCTGGTGGCCTATCTCGTGTGGATGCTGCCGAGGGTAGCGTTCTTTTTTGAGAACTGGTCCACCTTTGCGCCATATATGTCGTGGCCGCTGCTCAAGAGCATGCTGCACGGGGCGCTGGTGTTCGACACCTCGGCACTGCTCTACATCAATGGCCTCTATCTGGCACTCATGCTGCTGCCGCTGCACCTCAAGGAGCGCCGGGCCTTCCACAAGGGCATCAAGTGGCTCTTTGTATTGACGAATGCCATTGCCATCGCCAGCAACCTGATGGACGCCGTCTATTTCCAGTACACGGGCCGCCGCTCGACAGTCATGGTCTTTACCGAGTTTGCCAACGAGGGCAACATCACGTCCATCATTTTGACCGAATTTGTCCGCCACTGGTACCTGGTGCTGGCATTCATCGCGCTGGTATTCATCTTGTGGCGTTGTTATACCAAGCCCAGGCTGGAGGTCTATCGGTTTGGTTTTCAGTACTATGTATCCCAAGCCATCGCCTTGCTGGTAATGGTGCCGCTGGCCATTGTGGGCATCCGCGGCAGCGTCACGGCAGGCACACGCCCCATCACCATCAGCAATGCCAACGAGTTCGTCAACCGTCCTGTCGAGGCCTCGGTGGTGTTGAACACGCCGTTCTCGATGATCCGCAGCATCGGCAAGAAGGCCTTTGTCACGCCCGACTACATGCCCACCGCACAGATGGAGTCCATCTACAGCCCCGTTCACGGCCATCCCGTGACCGATGAGTTAAGCCACCCGGGCAAGAACGTCGTCATCCTCATCGTCGAGAGTATGGGCAAAGAATACATCGGATCGCTCAACCCCGACCTGGACGGCGGCCAGTACAAGGGGTATATGCCTTTTATCGACAGCTTGATTACACAGTCGCTGACTTTTAAGTACAGCTACGCCAACGGCCGCATCAGCATGGACGCCATGCCCTCGATCCTGTCGGGTCTTCCCATGATGGTCGAGTCGTTCTTCCTCACGCCGGCCTCGCTCAACGACGTGGACGGCATCTCGTCGATGCTGGACCGTGAGGGCTACAGCACCGCCTTCTTCCACGGCGGGCACAACATCTCGATGGGCTTCAGCGCCTATGCCCACAGCATCGGCTATGAACGTTACTATGGCCTGGACGAGTACTGCATGTCGAAAAAATACGATGGAATGGACGATTTTGACGGCAAGTGGGCCATCTGGGACGAGCCCTTCCTGCAGTTCACGCTCGACAATATCGAGGAGATGAAGCAGCCCTTCCTGGCCACCGTGTTCACCGCCTCGTCCCATCACCCCTTCAACGTGCCCGAGCAGTACCGCGACAGCCTGCTTGACGAGGGCGGCCAGCCCATCCACAAGTGTGTGCGATACACCGATCTGGCACTGCGCCGTTTCTTTGAGCGCGCCAGCCGCGAGCCGTGGTACCAGAACACCATCTTTGTCCTTGTAGCCGACCATACCAACCAGGCTAGCCACGAGGATTACAAGACCGATTTGGGCCTGTACAGCATACCCATCATCTTCTTCACGCCCGACGGCACCTTAGCGCCCATGCTGCGCGACGATGTCATCGTCCAGCAGACCGACATCACGCCCACCTTGCTGCATCTGCTGGGCTACAGCAAGCCTTACCTGGCCTTTGGAGACGATGTGCTCGCCGCCGACCCGTCAGGCACGTGGGCCTTCAACTACAACGCAGGCATCTATCAGCTGGCCAAGGGCGACCTGTTGCTCCAGTTCGACGGCACAAAGACCACCGCCGTCTATCGTTTCAAGACCGACAAACTACTGAAAAACAACCTGGTTGGCCAACTGCCTGAACAGCAACCCATGGAGCAGTTCATCAAAGCCCTTATCCAGCAATACATGTCCCGCATGAACGAAAACCGACTACTCCCATCCTCCAATACAAAAAACAACTAAAAACAACAGGCCCAAAACAACAACAAATACAATAAACACAAATCATTGATAATCAGTTGATTTTGTGTTTATTGTATTGATTGTCTTCCTTTTAAGGGAATTGTTGTCTAGGTTGACTGAGTTGTTTTTATAGACGCACCAGCAGGAGATAATAAAAAAGAAGTCCCCGGCAATCAGTTGATTGTCGAGGACTCGTGGTGCCCAGGGCGGGACTCGAACCCGCACACCTCGCGGCACACGCACCTGAAACGTGCGCGTCTACCAATTCCGCCACCTGGGCTTGTTGATTTGCGCTATACGTTTTGCGTTTAGCGGTGCAAAGGTAGTACTTTTTTTTAATATACAAGCATTTTGGCAAAAAAAATGCGCAAAAAACGATTTTTCCTCTTGAATTACGAATTGCGGGGACTATCTGCGGCCTTCGCTGCCACTTTTTTAATGCGAATTTCGCGAATTTTAGCGCTGACGGTTGAGGCGACGGTTGTTCTTGGCGTCATTGTATTTGTTGCCAGTGTAGGTGTTGGTGATGCCAGTGCTGAATTCGTCTTCCTCCTCTTCCTCGTCAGTGCCATTGCGGGAATTCTTTTTCTCGATCTTGTTCTTGGACTGTTCGGGCTTGTTGCGACGGATGTCTTCGGGTTTCTGTAAATCCAAAGCGGTCTGGTAGATGTTCCAGCTCTCATCCATATCCCAGTTGGCGCGCAGGCGCAGTTTCTTGGGATAATAATATACTTCCTCGGGCTGCAGGTGGCTCTTATAATTGCCGGTGTCCCACTTGCCATTGCCGTTGCTGTCGATGGTCAGGCGCAGGAAATAGGTGCCTGGTGAGACATTGATCAGCTCAAACGCGCCATTGACGACAGGCACGGTGCGCAGCACTTTCTCGCTGCTGCCCAGCAGTTCAACAAAGGCGCTATCCTTGACGTTGACCTTGAAAAAGACGTTCGCATACTGTTCCAAACCCTTCACCTTCAGTTCCTTGCTCAGTTTGTCATTGTGCAAGCCATAGACCGAGGTCACCGCGGCGCTGTCGATGGTCAGGCTGTAGGTGGAGTCGGGCAGGGTAGTGACAGGCAGCCAGTAACGCATGGGGTTGCCGTCATCAACAAGACGGAGCTGTGGCACCATGCCACTATAGGGCACCCACAGTGTGTCCCGCTTCACCTCCAGGTGCACGCCGCCAGGGTCGATAGCGGCAATGGGCGTGTCAAACTTGAGGACAATCGAGTCGCCCACATCAACGGTCCCAGCCTTGACCAGTTCCATCTTGACTTTGGGAATCTCGTTGGGATCGATGCGCTGCAATTCCTTGAGTTCTTCCAGTTCTCCCTCGTTGAGGTCCTTGCCTTGAGCGACAGCTTTTTCCTGTTTCTCAAGCAGTTGAGCAAGCCGTTTGGCCCGCTCTTCGCGTTCCTTGGCCTTCTTTTCCTCTTCCTTAACCTGTGAGGCGGGCTTGCGGTAACCAAAGCGGATAGTGTCGGTAACCTGTGCGAGCTGGTCAGCAGTGTCGGTGCGCAAATAGGTCATCGCCACAATGATGGTGTCGGTCTTGATCAAGGCCGAATCGGTAATCCAGTAGAAAAGCGAGTCGTTGGCCGGGGTGTGCTCCACACGGTACCAGTCACGCACATGCTCGGCAGGACGGATGATATCGAGCTGAGGCAAGGTGTCATTGGGGGCGCCAAAGAGCACATGCAGTTTGTTGGCATCAGGACGGTTGGTCTGCTTGATGTAATGCGACTTGTAACCCTCGTTGAACATGCACAGCAACAAATCGTTGGGCAGATAAAGGGTGTGGGTGGCCGTCATCACCGTATCAACGCGGCGGTCAAAGGTGAAGACCGTGTCCTGGGACGTGTACTCGCTTGTCGATGGCACGATGACCTCGTCGAGGAAGGCGATATCCTCGGTGCGCGCCATGTGGTAGTCGCCGTCAACGTCGTTGAGGGCAAACACATGGTAATTGCCGGGCTTGAGATTGCGGATCGTGAATAATCCACGGTCGTTGGTGCGGCTCACGCGCTCCAGCGGAATGCTGGTGAAGGCGGTGTCGTCAAGGTTGCTGTGCAGGCCCACAATGACGTGCTGCATCGGCTCCAGGTCATTGGCTCGCAGCACAATGCCCGAAACGGCCAGCGTGTCGATGTGGTCGCCTGTCGAGAAGGCAAAGGTGTAACCATCCAGCTGATTGCTCTCGTTGTTGTCCTCGATAGCATTAGAGAAGTCGATGACATAGGTTGTGTTGTCTTGCAGCGTGTCGCGGAACTCGATGGTCACCTTCTTACCCACCGTGCGGATGAGCGGCTGTGTCCTGGGAGCAGGAGAAATGATCACCTTCTTCTGCTGGTCCTTGAGGTTAATAATCTCGTCAAAGACGATTTCCACCTTGTTGCCCTTGAAGTTGAGCGTACCGGGGGCCGGTGACGACTTCACCACCTGTGGCGGCGTGTAATCCCGCGGCCCGCCCTCCGGCGATCCGATGCTGGCACACGCCACGAGCAGAGCGCCCACGGCAATCATCATCAACCAGTATGTCCAACGTCCCTTCATTAGTTGTTTGTGTTCTTTTGTCTGAGAGTGAGTTCAATGGTTTCCAGGTCGGCAGGGACCAGGATGCGGCCCTTGAAGTACTGGGCGGCCTCGGCTGTGAAAGTGGCCGCACGGGTGTCGAGATGGGTATCCTCGGTGTGGTAGAGCACCATATTCTTGACATTCAGCTCCTGAGCGAGCATACCGGCATCGAGAGCGGTGCTATGGTTTTTCTCGTAAGGGTTAAAGACGAAACGGTCCTTATACAGGCAAAAGGCCTCGCACATCAGCCAGTCACAGTCACGCGCATAGGGCTCGCACTGCATGCTGTAAGGCTCATCGCCCAGGCACACAAGGCGCTGCCCGTCGGGCAACACTGCCTGGAAGCCATATTGCTTGAAATTGGTCGAGCCGATGTTAAAGAAGGTCACTTTCATGTCATCGACCTCGACCTGCTCACCATCCTTCACCTCACGCAGGATGACAGATGAACCCAGAGAGTTCAATATTTTGGCGGGAATCATCAGCCTGGCCATCGTCTCAAGCGCATGACGCACCTCATCGTTACAGTAAATGGTGAAGGGCCCCTTGTGCTTGCCCTTGAAAATCAGGGGCGAAATCTTGCGAATCATCCAGATGGCGCCCATGATGTGGTCGGTGTGGCAATGCGTCACAAACATATGACGGATGCACTCAAAGGGGATTTTAGCCGACATGAGCTGACGCAGGATGCCATTGCCTCCACCACCGTCCACCAGCATCCCACCGCGCGGCGAGCGCAGGTAGAAACAGGTATTGTAGCAGTTGACGCACATGGCGTTACCCGTGCCCAACATGGTGATGCGTGAAGTGGTGTTTCCTGAGGTTATCATGATTCTGACTTGATTTTGGGGAGTTCAATGCCGAATGTGGTACCCTTGCCCACCTCCGATTCCTTGATATAAATCTGACCGTTGTGGTATTCCTCGATAATGCGCTTGACGAGCGTCAAACCCAAGCCCCAGCCGCGCTTCTTGGTCGTGAAGCCGGGATTAAAGACGTTTTTGAAGTTCTTGCGCGGAATGCCCTTGCCTGTGTCTTTGACCAGAATGACGGCACTATTGGGGCTGTCCTCGACGGTGATGTCCAGACGTCCCTCGCCATCCATGGCATCGACGGCGTTCTTCGTCAGGTTTTCCATTACCCATGCAAACAGCGTCTGACTCAGCATCACGCCGTTGTTGGTCTGGTCATTGGTGTGGATGTACAGACTCACGCGCTTGGGGATGCGGGCCCGCATATATTCCAAGCTATTCACGACGGCCTCGTTGATGGGGGTGAGCTCCTTGTCAGGCATGGAACCGATTTTGGAGAAGCGGTCGGCAATGGTCGATAGACGTTTCACGTCCTTGTCCATATCACTGACGATACTCTTGTCCACACCCAGCGAGTCCAGCAACTGTGTCCATGCCATGAGAGACGAGATGGGCGTGCCCAGCTGGTGAGCGGTCTCCTTTGACAGACCCACCCACACCTTGTTCTGCTCTGCACGCTTGATGCTCATCAGCGCAAAATAGGCAATGGCGAAGAACAGGATGAGTACTGCCAGCTGGATATAGGGGAAATAGGACAGTCGCCGCAGCAGCGTCGAGTCCTCGTAATAGAGGTACTGCGTTGTGCTCTCATCAATCTGGATATCAATCTTGTTCTCGCTGTTCTTGAGGTGGCGCAGTTTCTTGTTGAGGTATTCCAGGTTGGTGGGCGAGATTTCAAACGCCAGGCTGTCCTCGGGCTCAGGCAAGCGGAAGTTGCGGTGCAACAGGATGTTATCCTTATCATCGACCAGCAGCACGGGAATGTTGTGATTGGCCTCGATGATGCTCAGCAGGAAGTCAACATCGGTGGCACTCGACTCGATGGGGTTGCCGTCGGCATCCACCTCGCTGCCGTTACCCATAGTCGCCAGTTCCTGAGTGGCATTTGCCCAAATCTCCATTCGCTCACGTTCCTGCTCGGCAAGGTCTTTCACCAGATTATTGGAGATATAGAGGAACAATGCCACAAGCACCAGCGAGATGGCCAGGAAAACCACCTTCCAGATGCGTCGAGAGTCATATATGTTGCGCAGGTTTGCCATGCGTTGCAAAAGTAATACTTTTTTAGTGAATAGTTAACAGTTGAGAGTTAATAGTTTCATGAATAGGGGGTAAACTATTTGCCGTTAACTACAAGTTCCTGTTCGATCCATCGCGCAACGCTGTCGGCGGTGTTGGGGCCGATGACCTCGCTGGCAACGGCCTTGACCTCGTCAAAGGCGTTTCCCACGGCAACGCTGTGGTCGGCAGCCTGCATCATGGCAATATCGTTGCGGTTGTCACCAAAAACGACAATACGCCCGGCTCCCACCTCGCGCGCCAACTCACGGATGGCACCCGCCTTGCTGGTGCCTGCTGTGAAGATCTCCAGATAGCCCTCACTCTCGTCAAAGATATCGTGGTATAACATCACCGAACACGTGGGAACCGACGCCTGGAGGTCGGCGGCAATGGCCTTGAGTACGGCATATCTGTTCATCGAGAAGATGAGCAGCGCCTCGTCATCGTTATGGCGGTAATTGCAGTCATCAAGAAAGAACTTTTTCAAGGGTAGATGCTGGCGGGCAGCGATAAAACGTTCCTCCTGGAGTGACAATGGACCATAATGGTGGGTATGCAACAGGCCTTTACCATGGCGGCGGTAGATAAAGGGGTGGGCATCATGGCGCTCAAACACATCGGCAACAGCATTCACCGTCATGTCATCAATACCACGCGTGTGCTCATAGCTCATGGTCACGGGGTTCCACATTGCCGAGCCACCGATGACGATGAAAGGCAACCTGGCATGCACCTCCTGCATCAACGGCACCACCGTGGCAGGAGTGCGCGCCGTGGCCACGGTGAACAAGCCACCCAACTCGCCGATGACACGGTTCAACGTTGCCACCGTCACGGCCGACAGCAGCGAATCCTCGCCCAGCAAGGTCCCGTCCAAGTCGCTCACATAGAGCGTTGGCCCACTATGGTCATGGCTAACTATCATGGCTGCAAAGGTATAACTTTTTCAAAAAAACCGTAGCCCTTCCCATCCCAGAATCAAGATTTGTCACTATCTTTGCCCCTGGGCATTAAACAAGAATAGATGATGATTCATAGAATTATTCATAAAGAAGAAGCTTTCAATATCATTGGGGCGGCAATGGAAGTCCATAATGTTGTTGGATGCGGATTTACCGAGCCTCTTTACCAAGATGCCCTGGAAGAAGAATTGCGTTTGCGAAATATTCCTTATGAAAGAGAAAAGACTTACTATTTCACTTACAAAGGGAAACGCTTAGATAAGACTTTCAGGCCTGACTTTGTCTGTTATGACAAGGTAATCGTTGAATTGAAAACCGTAGACGAAATCTCGGATGAGCATTATGCTCAAGTGTACAATTATTTAAAGGCAACAGGAATGCAGCTTGGCCTTCTTATCAATTTTGGCAAGAGGTCACTAGAATACAAGCGCATTCTCCCTAACTCAAAATGGAGCCAAGAGCCTACATAATAACAGTCTACGAATTAAACGAATTAGACGAATTATCTATATATTTGAAACTGTGATACAGAATTAGTTGAATTCGGATAATTCGACAGCATAAAAAAGAAACCTATTAACTACATAATAACAGTCTACGAATCAAACGAATTATGATTAACTTGAAGGCGGATGCCAATTAGCTTAATTCGGTTAATTCGTAGACAAAAATAAAAAAAAAGGATTACGATGATGAAGCAGACAATGCCTGTAGAAGGGAAATTTGAGTTGATGGCATTACCCTATGCGCCCGACGCTTTGGAACCTGTCATCAGTGCCAACACGCTGGCTTTTCACCACGGCAAGCACCTGGCCGCCTATGTGAACAACCTGAATGCTGCGTTGCCAGGAAGTGGACTTGAGGGCAAAGCTCTTGAGGAAGTAGTGCTCAACTCTCAGGGGGGCATGCTCAACAATGCAGGGCAAATCCTGAACCATAACCTGTATTTCTCGCAGTTCAAGGCTCCTCAAGCCGACAATGCTCCCACAGGACGCTTGGCTCAGGCCATCAACGAGGAATTCGGTTCATTTGAGGACTTCAAGGAGATTTTTGCCAAAGCCGGGGCAACGTTATTTGGCTCGGGATGGGTTTGGCTCAGCGCCGACGCTAAAGGCAACCTGAAGATTTCCCAAGAGCCCAACGCTGCCAATCCCATCCAGCATGGCATGCGCCCGCTGCTGACGATGGACGTGTGGGAACACGCCTACTATCTCGACTACCAGAACCGCCGTCCCGACCACCTGTCCGCCTTGTGGCAGATTATCGACTGGGACGTGGTAGCGGCACGGTACGAAGAATAGTCAAAAAAGTCGATGAAAAGGGCATTTTTTGCGTTTTTGGCGCTATTGTGCCTATACGTGACAGCTACCGCCGGCGACAAGGTGAACGAGCGGTGGCAGCAGGCAGTGCTCGCAGCAATTGACTCTTTTCCCGATAGGGGAGGCTACTACACCGGTGGGCGCCCCAACGACCTGTTTGCCAAGACCACCTGGCGCGGCCTGCATGAGGCTTATCAGATGTCGCCAGGCGACGAACGGCCACGCTTTGAACCTATGCTGGCCCAGCCGTCGTTCTGCTCCAGCGCGACCTACGCGGTCATCATCAAGGCCCTGCTCATCTGGGATACCCGGCACAAAATCAAACGCAAGGCATGGGAGAACATGAAACCCCGTGTCGGCATTGCTGATGCCTTTAACCCTGATGGGGTGGGGCAAGACGATGGCGTGGGATTCTGGGGACGTGCCAACGCCAACGGGCCTGGACTGGGCGTGCTGGTGCGTGAACTGGGCGCCGGCTACAGCTTTACAGCCTACCGCGGCGCCAAGAGCGAGCGCAACCGCGAAATGCCCGACGAGCGCTATTTGTCTGATCATGAGTGGTGTACACTCGACATCTGGACGCGCGCTGTGCCAGGAGACCTGATGAAAATCTTCTGGAACCGCAACGATAGCCGTGGCAGCGACAGCGGTGCCATCATCGGCTGCAACGACGACAAGACCGCTGACCAAGAAGCCGGGCACAGCGTCATCTTTATGGGCTGTAAGGGTGACACCGTCACCTACTGGTCCTCGAACGGGCCTGGCAAGCACCCTGAACAGATGGGCTACAGCATGGGCCGCTGCCACAAGAATGAAATCCAGCGCGTGGTCTTCACCCGCATCACTCGCCCCGAACGCTTCAACAACGCACAAAAAATGGCGCCCACCGACGTGAACGCCTATCTTAGTGACCTCAACGGCAAGCGCCACAGCACCACCGCCGAGATGCTTACTCAGTTAGGAGTGAAGAGTGAAAAGTGAAAAGTGAAGAGTGAACAGTGAAAAGTTAGGAGTGAGCAGTTAGGAGTAACTTTCGTCTTGATACAACTCTTCACTATTAACTGTTCACTGTTAACTATTAACTGTTAACTGTTAACTCTTAATTCTTCAGGCCTGAGACATCTACCTTGCCACTGCCGGCGGTTTCCTCGTCGTGAGAGCCCACCTTGCCGCGCAGGATGACGTCACCTGAGCCGGCAATCTCGCTCTTGACATGGTCAACGTTGAGGTTGTTGAGTGTAATATTTCCCGAGCCGGCAATCTCATTTTTCACGTTCTTGCAGACGAGGCTAGCCAGTTCGATATCACCCGAGCCGGCAATTTCACTCCTCACCTCATTGGCCTGGACAGTGCCCAAGGTGATGTCACCCGATCCGGCAATCTCCATGTTCAAATTCTTGCTGGTGAGCTGAGCGAGTGTGATGTCGCCCGAACCGGCAATCTCCAATCTGATATCGTTCACAGCCAATGCTTTGGGTGCCGAGATTTTTCCTGACCCCGCCAGTTCAAGAGCGTCAACCATGGGCGAGGTGACAAAGACTTGCAAGCCATCAAATGTGCCGCTGGACTCATTCTTGCGCTGGTCAATAACCAACTCATTATCCTTGACATAGATAGTCATCTTGCTCAACTGCTCGGGCGTACCCTCGACACGCACGGTGTGGCTCTCACCCTGCTCAAAGATGACATTGAAGGGACCAGCCACACCCACTGCATCAAACGCATTCATCGACGTTACCTGTCCCACCTGATGCACCTGGGTGGGAGTGTCGTTGGTGTGACCGCCAAAATTCCAATCCTTACCGTCAATTTTCACACGCAGGCATGACGACATCGTCATCACCACAAGAGCCAAGAGGCTCATTACCAATACCTTTTTCATATCTTATCAATGATTTAATTATTTGTTTCTATACTATAGACGCACAAGGGGGCCAAAAAGTTTCAAAAAATCGAGTTTTTTTTAGGTATCCACTCAAAATGTTCTCATAGAGACGCAAGATTTTGCGTCTTGGGTGCAGGTGATGTCTGTCATCTGTAAAACCTAATGCTACGCATCCCGAATTATCACCCGAAGGGTGTCCTTTTAGTAACCCCGCCAATCGGCTTCCGAAGCGTAGCGAGGAGTGCCGGTTGGCGGGGATATTTGCCCTCGCTCTCCTCGCTATGCTTCGGATCACGATTGGCAAGGGGGTTACTCAAAGATCACCCTTTGGGTGAGACATGCCATAAAACCATGACTTGATTACCCCATTGAACCAATAGAGACGCAAAATTTTGCGTCTCTACTTGGAGAATGAATTGAGTCAATGATGAAGGGTGGGCACCTTCCCCTTGCGGGAGCGCCCACCCTTGCAGTGTAGATTATGTTCTAGTTAAGAACTTGCTGACGATTACGGCATGGTCAGATAGTCAACATAGTCACCAAACGAACCGGCGCTTACCGTGTGAACAAGGTCGAGCGTGGCCGTCTTGGTCTCGGGATCATAGGGACCGGCATAGTTATTATCACCAGCATAGCCACACAGCGAAACGGGGCCATAACCGCTATGAACCCAAGATACTTGCTTGGGAACATAAACCTTGTTGTCTTCGATAGTGAAGGAGATGTCGTAGCCAGCCTGGAAAAGACCTATCAGCTTGTAAAGATTGGTGCCCTCGGCCTGTTTCACCTCAACATCAAACTCCTCTTCCCACCACTCGGGCGAGTTGTAGTGAGCCATACCCAACGAAATCCATGCTCGACGCAAAACCTCAATGGTCATGCTGTGAATCTGGTTCTCGAATTGATTTGCGGTTTGAACATCAGCGTCTGACAGCTGCAACTTACAGGTATAGAGGTTACCCTCCTGGATATCGGTGATGACAACCGCAGTCTGGGCTTTCTGCTCACCCGCAGCAAATGTCACCTGATTGTTCTGCAATTTGAAATTGTTGCCACTGGCATCTGTCATAGTGATAGTGGCAGTGTAGGGCTCGGTAGAGTAGTTGCGCGTAACCACTACGGGAATGGTCATTGTCGACTCTTCGGTCTCGGTATTTATAGCCTTCTGGGTGAATGATACATTCGCCAGAGCCGGACCCTCAAAGATAGCGCCCTCATTGTCCTGGTCACAGCTGGTCAAAGACAAACTGGCAGCAACAATAGCTAATCCTAAAATATATTTACCAAATTTCATAGTTCTTTACTTTTTAAAGATTATTTGTAATCACCAACAGGATTCTGGTCTGTTGCAATATTCAAGTTCTCATTGCCATCGAACTCAGCCTGAGGAATGGTAAGAACCCACATGTAGCATTCAGGATCAGTAGAAGGCCTGTTGGGCAGCAACAGCTTGTCAGGCCATCCATAGTCAGCTTTGCGCTCAAATCCCTGACGCAGACGGCGGATAGTGTAGATACGGCCATCCTCACCCCACAACTCAATACGGCGCTGGATAAGGATTTCCTCAAGCAGAGAACCTGTCATCTCATCGGTAAGAGTACCAAGCCTGTTACCGGTCTTATTGCAGGTGTAGTTAGCATCACGCTTGCTCATGAGGGCCATGAGGTACTGCTTGGCAGTAGCGTCATCACTCTTGCGGCAAGCAGCCTCGGCAGCGGTGAGGTACATTTCCTCAACACGCATCCATACGTAGTCACCGGTCCAGGTCTGAAGGTCGGTAAAGTCAAACTTCTTCTGGATATAACCGCCAGTGCTGTAACTGCTGGAGGGATCCCACCAAGCACGACGTGCATCGGTATCGCTCATCTTGTTATACAGCCAAGTACTGATCTGCTTGGGAGCACGCTGACCATAGGAAATATCGGTGCTCATGTGAGCAAACAGCGAAGCGAACATACCAGACTGGTCGCTGACAATCTGTGCACCCCACATGACGTCCGAAGCATCAACACTGTTGACTAAACCAACGGCTCCAATAGCACAGCCACTGGCATCGATGGCAGCCTTTGCGTCGTTGAGAGCATTATCCCATTTCTCCTCAACCAGGTCGATACGGGCTCTCAGACCCAAAGCAACAGCATAGCTCATGTGGCTGGGATGGCGCTGAGCGGGCGACTTGGCCAGCAACTCAACGGCCTTGTTGATGTCCTTGTCGATCTGCTCATACACCTGAGCTACGGTCGAGCGAGGCTGACCGGTAGTTGTGGTCATTGTAGGCTCATTATAGATAGGCACACAGGGATCACTCTCATGGCCCTTGTAGGTGCGAGCAAATGTTTGAGCCAGCATGAAGTAGCTGTAGGCACGGATGGCATAAGCCTGACCAATGACATAACTTACATCCTCGCTGGAGCCTTCCATGGTTTCCTCGGCGGCGATGATGTAGTTGGCGTTGGCAATCCAGGTGTAGTAGGCCATCCACAGGTCATAGCTGCGCCAGGACGAACGGGTAAACAGATCCTTGACGTCATAGGTTGCGTCATACCAGAACCAGCCGCTTCCCATTGCACCCATGATGAAGTCATCACCCATGACCTCGGCCATCAGGTTATAGGCGCTGATGCCGAAACACTGATGGGTATTACCGGTGGTGGACCAACCAGAAGTGTACATCGAGCGGTAGATACCATTCAGGGGGATGAGTGCCTTGGTGGCGTCGCCCATGAAGGTAGAACCCGACATGGAGTCGGTAGGCTCGGTTTCGAGCAACTTGCTGTCGCATGACGAGAGGACGAGCATGCCGAACATTCCAATCAACAAATATTTAAATATCTTTTTCATGTTTATATCGTTGTTTTTTAGTTTTTAGTTTTAAGTTTTTAGTTTTAAGTAATAATACTACTGTCAATATAATTTCAGGCGGTACATTCCATACTTAAAAACTTACAACTTAAAACTTACAACTTTAATTATTCTTACTTCACGATGATTTCGCAAATCGAAACACGGTTCCAGCTCAATTCGTCAAACATGTTGCTGATACCCTGGCCAGCGGCATTGATGCGGTTGGCAGCGATACCATACTTCTTGACGAGCATATCCTTCACGCTAGCGGCACGGCCATTAGCGAGCTTGACATTAACGTCCTCCTTGCCCTCGGGCGAAGCATAACCCTTGATAACGCAGGTTGCCTCGGGATGGCTCTTGAGGTAAGCAGCTACGCGCTCTACATTAGCACGCTGATCGGCAGTGATGTTGGTCTGTGACTTGGGGAAGTGAACCAGAATGTTCATGTACTGCTTGCTGTTGTCAACCACCTTGGGAGCGGCATTCTTGGCAGCAGCCAAGTCGTTCTTGCAGCTGTTGAGTGCGCGGTTAGCGGCATTCAGGTCGTTCTGCAGCTGAGCCAGACGGCTGTTAGCATCGGCAGCGACACCCTGAGCCTCGGCGAGCTGAGCGCGCAGATCGTTGATCTGACTGTTCAGCAGGTTCACGTTAACGGCGGGAGCGGCAGCGGCATAGGTCTTACCGAAGTTCAGCTCAATACCTACGGTGTAGGTCTTGTTGGGGCTATAGTCATAGTCAGTGCCACCAGTGAAGTTGTACTGAGGATCCATACCATTGAGGTGTGTCCACAGAGCCAAGTTATCCACCGAACCGAAGATACGGGCACCCGTCATACCCAGCTTGCTAATCCAGCTTATGGGCAATGCGTAGGAAAGGGTGATGTTCTTGATAGCAAAATAGCTGGCATTGATCAGGAAACGGTCAGATGACAGATAATTATCTTGCAGTGAAGCGCGAGGCACGTCGGTGATGTCACCGGGCTTCTGCCAACGGCGCAACATGTTGGAACTCCAAGTGGAGCTGAGGTATGACATACTCATGTTGGAAGCATACAGGCCATCATAAACCTTGCCACCCAGCGAGTAGGTAGTCAGCACGCTCAGGGTCAGACCCTTCCATGTGAAATCAGTACCCAGTGAACCAAAGATGTCCGGCTCACGGCTACCCTGGTAGTACTTGCATGAAGTAGCAACAGTCTTGTCGGTGGTGATGTATTCACTGCCATCGATCATATTGCCATCATCATCGGTTTTATAAGCCCAATAGAGTTGTGTACCAGTGGTTGGATCAACACCGGCGCTCTTACTCAAATAATAAGTATAGATGGGCAGACCTTCTTCAATCACGCGTACACCGCTAATGATCTGGCGAGCCTCCTTGGTCAGCTTAATGACCTTGTTCTTGTTGTGGGTAGCCATCGCAGTGATATTCCACTCAAAGTCAGAGGTGCGGACGGGAGTGATGCGCAGTGAAGCCTCGATACCGCGGTTGCGCATATCACCTACGTTGTCCATGTAACCAGTGAAACCGGTTGAGAGGGCCATCGGGCGGTTAAGCAGCATGTTCTTGGTCAAGCGGTTGTAGAACTCAAAGTTCAACTGCAAGCGGTGGTTGAACAGAATGGCGTCGAAGCCAGCATTTAAGTTCTGGCTCTTCTCCCAAGATACGTTCTGGTTCTCCAGTGAAGCAATCATTGCACCAATGTTGGAAGCATTGCTATAGCTCAGGTCATAGAGTGACTGCCATGCATAGTAAGTAGAGAGCATATCGTTACCCTGCTCACCATAGCTGACCTTAACAGACAGGTTGTTGATCCAACCCACGTTCTGCATGAACTTCTCACCCGATACACGCCAGTTAGCACCAACACTCCAGAAGGTACCCTTGTTGTGCTTGGGGTGGAAACGTGAAGACTTATCCTGACGCAGCGAAGCGCTCAAGAAGTAGCGGCCGCCGTAGTTGTAGTTGATACGGCCCAGCCAAGAGTCGATGCGATAATTGTCGCTATAGGAGTCAGCCTCGAGCAAGGTAGTTGCGGGACGTAACTCGTAGATACCATCAACGAGGTTGGTCTTACCAGCCAGCAGGTAGCTGTACTTGTAAGCATACCACTCGTGACCAGCCAACAGACCGATGGTGTGATCACCAAAGGTGCGATCCCAGGTCAGCAACTGGTTGAAGGTGTAGCTCTGGGTACGGCTGTTGGTCTTTCTCAACAGACCACCAGCGTTAGCCTGGTTACCGTGCTGAGAGTTCATGTAACGCATGTAGTTGCGGTTCACATAGTCCAAACTGAAGTTCACAGCTAACTTGAGGCCCTGACGCCAGCCGTACTTGGCCAGGTCGCTACCCAGCACGATACCGGTGCGCAGACCAGCAACGTCACGCTTGTTGTCAGCCTTATCGAGCATCAGCATACCAAGTGACGAGAAGTCGCTCAACGAACCGGGACGGGTGCCATTTTGGGTTGCCTCACCCCAGTCATACTGTAAATTGCCATCGCTGTCGAGCACGTTCTTACCACTAGCGTCCTTGAGGTAAACAGGGAACAGCGGGTTGATGAACTGTGCGGTGTACCAGGGGTTACTGGTGCTGGTGCCATCATAGTCACTGAAGTTAGAAACGGAGTGAGCTAATGAAGCGTTCAAGTTCATACCCAACCAGTCGGTAATCTGGCTGTTGACGTTGGCACGGCCAGTATAACGCTCATAGTTGGTGGTCTTCAAGATACCATCCTCGTTCAAGTAACCCAATGACATCATGTACTGTGCGTGTTCGCTACCACCGGTTACCTGCAGCTGGTGCTCATGACGGAAGGCATTGTTGCGGATAACGCTGTCATACCAGTCCTCTTGCCAAGCAGATTGTGCATCAGCACGAACTTGACCAGTGGCGGGGTCGATCAGTTGATCCCACTTATAGTTCTTGAAGGGGTTGTACTGCTCACCACCACCGTAATCGACATCACTCATGCTGGCGCGGGCAGCAGCCTCAGCTTCCTTCCAGTCCATGCCGTTGTTGTAAACGTAATCGTTACGCAGTGATTCATACATCAACTGAACGAATTGCTTCTGATCAACAAGGTCATAGCGCTTGGTGGCACGTGATGACCAACCGAAGGTTGAACGCCACATGATGTTGCTGCGGCCTTCAACACCCTTCTTGGTGGTAATCATCACAACACCGTTGGCACCACGAGCACCGTACAGAGCGGCGGCACTTGCATCCTTGAGGACAGTCATCGACTCGATATCCGAGGGATTGATCGAGCTCAGGTTGCCATCGAAGGGAGCACCATCCACAACATACAACGGGGTGCTGTAAGCATTGATTGAACCATAACCACGGATGTGGATGACAGGTGATGAACCGGGCTGACCAGATGCGCTAGTCACTTGAAGACCAGCTACGTTACCCTCGAGGGCCTTGGTAGCGTCGGTCACGGGACGCAATTCCAGTTTCTTGTTAGTCACAGCCTCGGCCGAACCGGTGTAAGAGGTCTTCTTGGCAGTACCATAGGCAACTACCATCACCTCGTCCAGAGCGGTGCCATCGTCAGTCATCGTGATGGCCATGCTGGGCTGAATAGGAAGTTCCTGGGTCTTGTAACCCACATACGAAACCTTGAGGGTCTTCACATTGTAGGGAAGATTCAGCGAGAACTCACCGTTTACGTCGGTAGCTGCGCCGTTTCCTCCGCCAATGGGTTGGATAGTGGCACCAATGAGCGGTTCGCCATTGGCGTCAGTAACCTGTCCCCTCACTACTTGTTGGGCACTCATGCCCAGTGAGATAGCACAAATGGCTATCAGCAGCAGAAATAGCTTCTTCATAAAATAGTGATGTTTATTAATAATAAAATAATTAAAAAAATGTGTTTCTTTTTATCAGTTACGAGTAAGGTCTCGATGGTGCTTTCCAATAGCCGCAATCGATAAATTACAAGTACGCAAAACTAGTCAAAAAATGTGAAATGGGCAAAACAAAAGAAAGATTTTAACTAAATGCCCTTATTTTCTGTCTTTTCGGGACGTTTGAAAAAAAAATGCAAAAAAATGATAAAACCAAACAAAAAATATATTAATAATTTAATAATCAAATAATTATAATAAAATCTAAACTTTTTGAATAAAAAAGTACTATTCAAAATTAAATGTTAAAAACAACACCCTTTAACATTTAGATTTTAACAAAAAAAACAGCTATTTTCGACCATAATTGACCAAAACAATCCTATAATTAGGGCGTTTCCTTACTTGTTAATAACTTTTTGAGGACAGATGAACATATATATTATGAGTGCCAAAAACAACATTTCTCAAAACGGCGAACCCATACTCTCAATTCAATCGGCGAACCTGACTCGTCCTAAAAAAAGTTGACAGATTAATACGTTTTATCACTACCAAGACGGGTAATGCTGAGCCGTCATTGTTGGTGCTAAAGTCTGTTGGGG